>JBARBX010000001.1:0-2619 GCA_049793535.1 Steroidobacteraceae bacterium
CCGTCGAGCGGTCGTGCTGCCAACTGACATCTTATTTTCATGCTCCTGAGACAGTCCTTCGCTAGCCTCCGCGGGAGTTCTCACCAATCAACTCAAGGGGAAGCGAACATGCAAGGTGTAGCACGCAGTCGAAGGAAATGGGGAGTGAGCGCGGGCCTGGTGAGCGCGGCCATGGCGTTCTCGCTTGCCGCCACCACGGTCGGTTTCGCGGACGCCACCTCCAAGGATCCCGTCGATGCGGTCGGGACGGAGTCGCCGATCAAGCACGTCATCATTCTGATCGGCGAGAATCGCGGACTCGATCATACTTTCGGCGTCTACAAGCCGAAGGGCAGCCACCAGACCATTTCGAACCTGTTGTTCAAGGGCATCGTCCGGGAAGACGGCTCTCCCGGTCCGAACTTTCCGCTGGCTCAGCAGTTTCTGGTCACACCGCAGCCGCTCTACTATGTCGCAGCGCCTGCTCAGGCCAAGATGGCCTATGGCGACCAAGGCCAGATGCCGCAGCCGAACACGAACGGCGCGCCTCCTGCGCAGAATGAGTCGAGCCCGCCGTTTCCGCCGGCTTTCCTGGCGGAAGTCGCCGTGCTCGATCCGAGCCCGGATTTCAATGCGAACACCGACACCATCCTGACCACGGGCTTCACGGGCCTCCCGGCCGATTCTCTCGACACGCGCATTGCGCAAGCCGGGACCCTGCCGAATGGTCCCTTCGTGCTGCAGGGAGCCAATATCAGCGACGACGACTACACGGGCGACATGACGCATCGGTTCTATCAGGCCTGGCAGCAATCGGATTGCAGCGTCGCCAACGCCTCCAAGGCGAACCCCACGGGATGCCTCAACGATTTGTTCCCTTTTGTGATGGCGACCTACGACTTCAACGACAGCAAGACTCCCGCGGTGCAGGGCAATTTCAGCGAAGGCAACGAGATGGGTTTCTATGACGCTGAGCAGGAGGAAGCGTCGACGCTGAAGACGCTCGCCGACAAGTTCAGCCTCAGCGACAATTTCCATCAATCCTTTCAAGGCGGCACCGGCGCGAATCACTTCATGCTTGGCACCGGCGATGCCGCTTTCTGGAGCGACGGCAAGGGCAATGCCATCACGCCGCCCGCGAGCGAGATCGCCAATCCGAACCCGATCGCGGGTTCCACCAACAAGTACACGGCGGACAACAATTTCACCAATTGCTCGGATTTCGGTCAGCCCGGCGTCGCCCCCATCGTCAGTTACCTCGAGGCTCTGCCCTACCGCGCGGAGCCGAACTGCGCGGAGGCTCACTACTACATGCTGGACAACACCAATCCGGGCTTCCTGCCCAATGGCTTCCAGGCACCCTCGCCGGCGACCCAGAACATGATTCCCGGGTCATCGGTACGCACCATCGGCGACGCGTTGAGCGAAAAGAACATTAGCTGGGCCTATTTCGGCGGCTCCTACAACGACGCCGTCGCTCTCTCGAACGACGCGGTGGCCGCCGGCACGGCGGCGACGCTGAACTCATCGACGGCGCTGGGCGAAGCGGCGCTTTCCGATCCCGCCCACACGCTCGGCGTCGCGTACTGCCAGATCTGCAATCCCTTCCAGTACGCCTCCTCCATCATGGGGAACCCCGCGCAGCGCGCCGCGCACATCAAGGACACCGTGGATCTGCTGGCCGATATTCAGGGTGGTACGCTGCCCGCGGTCTCTTTCGGCAAGCCTGATGGCCTGCTGGATGGCCATCCCTCGTCGTCCAAGATCGATCTCTTCGAAGCCTATGTGCAGCAAGTGCTCGATGCACTCGAGGCACATCCCAAGCTCAAGGCCGAGACGGCGGTATTCATCACCTGGGACGAAGCCGGCGGCTACTGGGATTCGGGATTCATTCAGCCGATCGACTACTTCGGCGACGGGCCGCGCATTCCCTTGCTGGTTCTCTCCGCGTACTCCACGGGCGGCAAGGTCGATCACGCCTATGCCGATCATGTCTCGCTGTTGAAATTCATCGAGCGCAATTGGCGTCTGCGTCCGCTCACGGATCGCAGCCGCGACAATCTACCCAACCCCAGGATGCGCGACGATGCGCCCTACGTGCCGGCCAACATGCCGGCCTTGTCGGACCTGTTCGAGATGTTCGACTTCAGTCATGCGGTCAAGCAACCCTACCTGCAATAGAGTTGCCGCCGGCGCCGCAACGCCGGACAGTACACGCGCCGATCGGGGTTCAGTGAATCCCGATCGGCGTTGCTTCGTGAGGCGCTCGAGCGCTCTCGGCCTCGCGCTGGGGCTGGGGTTGGGGTTCGCGCATACCGGCAATGCGGCTGAATCGAACCCGCCGCGCGAGTTCTCCGCCGATGTGGTGAGCCGCGACGCAGCCGGCGTCCCGGTTGGCGGCAGCGCCCGGCTGTATGCCGCGGGCCACAAGGTGCGTATCGAAACGCCGGACGTCCCCGCCGGCTTTTTTCTCATCGACAGCGACTCAAGCACCACCTTGTTCGTGGGCACGACGCGGCGGGTATTCATGGATGCCAAACAGTCCACCCGCCTCACGCAAATCTTCGTTCCGGTGAATCCGCGCGACCCCTGTCCGCAATGGCGGGCGGCGGCGCAGACTGCCGGCGTGCGGGGTGCGGG
>JBARBX010000002.1:0-8488 GCA_049793535.1 Steroidobacteraceae bacterium
GCGCCGGGCTGCGCGGAACTGCCGATGACGCGGTCGAGGCCGCCCCCCGCCGTGCCCACCCACAACTCTCCGTGGTGGTCCAAGTGCAGCGCGTATACCGTATTGTCGCTGAGACTGGTGCGGTCGCGATCGTCGCGCCGAAAGGTGTAGAAGCGGCCGGATTCTCGGTCGAACAGATTCAGACCGCCCCCCACCGTGCCTATCCAAAGATTACCGATTGCATCCTCGACAATGGCGCTCGCGCGCGGGCTGCTGAGCGATGAGGAACCCGTGCCTCCGTAGGGGTAGCGTGTGACCTTGCCGCTGAGTTGGTCGATGCTCGCCAGGCCGCCGCCGAATGTACCCACCCAGAGCACGCCACGCCGATCCTCGTACAGCGACATCACGCCGTTGGCCGGCAGCGTGTCCGGGTCCTCGGCGCTGGAGCGAAACACCTGCAGTTTGCCGCTCGCAAGGTCGAGCTGATCGAGCCCCCCCGTCATCGTGCCGATCCAGAGCGTCCCCTTGCGATCGTAGAGCAGCGACATGACGCGATCGTCGCTCAGGCGCACGCTGCTGCCCGAACCCGAGCCGTAGCGCCGCTCGCTTCGGCTGCGAGTGTCGATTTCGACCAATCCGGCCCCGATCGTACCCACCCATACCTTACCGGCGCCGTCGTCGGCGAAGGCGAGCACCTGCGTGTCGCGAAAAGCATCGCTGCGGTAGTGGCCGAACAGCCAGCTACGCGGGTTCCAATGACTGGCCCCGCCCAGCCGCGTGCCCACCCACAACACGCCGCCGCGGTCCTGGTACAAAGACATGATGTCGCTGTCGCGCAGACTCTGCGGATTGTCAGCGTCGCGGCCGTAGCGCGCGAATGTGCCCGACTCGCGATCGAAAAGGTTCAGTCCGTCGTCGGTTGCCACCCAGAGTTGCTGCGCGTCGTCCTCCAGCACCGCCAGCACGCGATCATGGCTCAGTGAATGCGGATCCTTTGGATCATGGCGGAAAGCGGTCCAGCGGCCGGCATCCGGTTCGAGGCGGTACAATCCATTGTCGAAGGTACCGATCCAAAGTGCGCCGGTATGGTCCTCGCGGATGGCGCGCACGCGCAAATTGCCGGCGCGCGTGCCGCCCGCGAGCGCGTCGAAGTTGACGAATGCATTGCTCGACGGATCGTAACGACTCAGTCCGCCGTCGGTGCCGATCCAGATCGCTCCGTTGTGATCTGCATACAGAGCACGCACGGTATCGGCGGGCAATGAATGCGGGTCCCCGTCCCGGTGGCGAAAATGGCGGACATCGCCGGTTGCAGGATCGAGGATATCCAAGCCTTGGTCCTTGGTTCCGACCCAAACGCGGCCCTGGGCATCGATGAATAGGGTGCGCACCGCATCGCTGGCCAAGGAACGCGATTTCCGTGCATCGTGCCTGAATACCTGGAATTGCTCCGTCCGGCGATCCCAGCGCGCCACACCGCCCCCGTCGGTGGCGAGCCATAGATCGCCGTGCGCGTCTTCGACTATCGACCAGATATAGTCGCTGGCAAGCCCGTGCTCGGTGCCGCGCTCACGACGAAATTCGCGTATCGAGTTTCCATCGTAACGGTCAAGGCCGCTTTCGGTCGCGAGCCACACATAGCCCTGAGAATCCTGAAGAATGCTGTTGACGGTGCTCTGCGACAGACCATCGCGCGTCGTGAGATGTTCGAAGTACATGGGCCGCACCGCCGGCACCGGCGCTGCCGCATGCGCGACGCCATACCCCGCCGATGCAATGCAGGCTGCTAAGAGACCAAGGATGCGCCCGCGCCGTTGCATCAAAAACCGCTACTGCTGCGGGGGAACGTCTATGCCCGCGTAGCCCTCGCTCCAGGCGTAGCCCTCGCTCCAGGCATAGCCTTCGCTCCAGGCGTAGCCCTCGCTCCAAGCATAGCCTTCGCTCCAAGCATAGCCACTGCCCCAGGTATAACCGCCGCCCGGCGTATAGGCGCCGTTCCAGAGAAGCCCGTCACCGAGCATGGCTACGTCTTTCACGAGAGCGCCGACCAAGGGCACTGGCGCGGTGACGGCGGCTGCGGTGTTCAGCACACCGTCGACCACGCCGAGCACGCCGCCGAGCAGGGAAGGCGCGGCCGCGCTGGCCGACCCCGGCGCCTGCGCCATGATGTAGAAGTTCCCGTTGGAGTCTTCGTTGGCGCGGCCGCCATAGTGCTGCAATCCGGCGAGATCGAGCTGTATGTTCAGCCCCTGATTGGCGCAGCCCGAGGCGGTGCTGTACGCAGCGTCATGCGCGTCGACCAGGCCCGCTCCCTGTTGAAACACCGTGTAGGCGAGGTTGCCGCTGGCATTCACGGCGGGATGCGCACCCGACATCAGCCGGCATTTCACTTGATCGGGGGTCAATCTGGGATTGACATCGAGCATCAGGGCGACGACGCCGCTGACGACGGCCGCGGCCTGCGACGTGCCGGACATGGTGAAATCATGGTAGGGCTCGACCACCCATTGCGGATACTCCGCGGCCAGCGTGCCGTTGTCGGGCGCGTACGCCAGTATGTGGCCGCCCATCCCGAGCACGTCCGGTTTCACGAAGCCTTCGAAAGTCGGGCCCGCCGAAGAGAAGGAGGCGAGGCTGTACTGCTTGGGCTGCAGGGGCGCGTAATTGTCCGTCACGGCACCGACCGTGATGACGTAGGGAACATCCCCGGGCGCATTGATGGTCAAGGCCGCCGGGCCGCGATTGCCGGCCGCGGCAACGACAACGATGCCCGAGGCCCAGGCCGCCATGACGGCTTGATTCAGCGGATCTTCCCAGTAGGGTCCGGACGGAGGAGCCCCCAACGACAGGTTGAGCACGCGGATACCGTAGCGCAGGCGCTGATTGATCACCCACTGGATGCCGCTGATGACGTCGGAATACAGGCCGGCGCCGTTGCTGTCCAATGCCCGTACGGAGACCAGATTGACGCCGGGAGCGACGCCCTGAAATTTACCGGTGACCGCCACGCCGCTGCTCGCGATGATGGAGGTGACGTGGGTGCCGTGGCCGTAGGGGTCGGTGATATTGCGGGCGTACGTCTCGAACGGCGCGGGTGCGTAGTAGCCCGGCTGCTCGCGCGCCAGGATCACATCGTACTGCGCAAGCACCCGGCTGTGTTCTGTGGGCGAATATTGCAGGGGGCCCTGGTTATTCCATAACCCTGAATCGACCACGGCCACCGTTACTCCGCTCCCGGTCAGGCCGCCGATGTGCAGTTCGCTGGCATCGACTTCGCTCGGGTAGTAGGTCTCGGGAAGCGCGCCCGCGGCGGAGCTTGCGGTCACCGCCGTATCCGCGAAGATCCTTAAGCCGGGATTGCGCAGGCCGCGCAACCGCGCCAACTCGCGCTCATCGAGCGCGGCACCGACTGCGCGAATCACGCCAAGATCCGCGGTGACGGCCCCGCCCGTTTGCCGCACGGCATCGCGTGCCGCGTCGGCGGTTTCTGCCTGCACGATGTAGCGTTTGCGCTCGCCAATCGCGGCGGACGCCGGCGCCGGCGACGACATCTGCGGCCTCGCTGGTTCGAGGTTGCGCGCTGCGGCGGGCGCCGCCGGGCGGTCGATTCGGAAGTGCGGCACCAGCGCCGTCACCAGCGCAGCGAAAGCGGTGCCCGCAAGTAGCCAATGCCCGCGGCGGATTTTCTTCAGCATGTGATTTCCGGCTGCCACTAGTACCGTTTGTACTGGCGACCATTCTCCGCGAGCGCGTGTGTCCAAAAACAGCGACACTCACCATAACACCCGTGACCCACGTCTCAGTTCCCAGCCCTGATGGGGATATGTCAATCGCAATGTGCGATAGGCCGCGCGCGCGCCATTTTGTTGCTTCGTCGACACGCGGGTCCTATGCTCTCCTGAAAGTGCGCGGATCATTGACCCTCTGTCTGTTGCTGATCGCCGGCCATGCCGGCGCCGCCAGCATCCTATTCATCGGCAACAGCTTCACTTACGCGCAGGGTTCTGCCGTCCGCTTCTACCGGTGGAGCAGCGTCACCGACCTCAATCATCAGGGAATCGGCGGCGTGCCGGCGTTGTTCAAATCGTTCGCCGTTCAGGCCGGCCTGCCGTACGACGTGTACCTGGAGACCGAGCCGGGCGTCAGCATCGACTGGCACGTCGATCACAGGCTGAGCGTCATCGGTCAGCAAGCGTGGGATATCGTGGTCATGCAGGGCTACAGCACTCTGGATCCTCGAAAACCGGGAGATGCGGCGGCCGTGACCGCCGCCGTACGACAGATGGCCGCATTCTTGCGAGCGAAAAATCCCGCCGTCGACCTGCGCCTGATGGCGACCTGGTCGCGCGCCGATCAGACCTACGAGCGCGACGGCGCTTGGTACGGCAAGCCGATCGAGGCGATGGCGCGGGACGTACGGGCGGGCTACGACCAGGCGGCCAAAGTAGCTGCCGGCATCAAGGTGGTACCCGTCGGCGAGGCCTGGACCCGGGCGATGCGCACCGGTGTGGCCGACCCGAATCCCTACGACGGGATCGATGCCGGCAAGGTCGATCTATGGACCTACGACCACTACCATGCCAGCACCTATGGCTACTACTTGGAAGCGCTGGTGCTATTCGGGAGCATCACGGGCCGTGATCCCCGCTCGCTGGGCGAAGGCGAATGTTCGGGCTTCGAACTGGGATTGTCTTCCACGCAGGTCGGTGCCTTGCAGCGGGTCGCCTTCGATCAACTGGCCGCCGAAGGCGTCATGAGCGGCGAGGTACCGCGGCTCTCCGGCAAAGCCGCCGCACCGGCCGCACGTTGCATGCAGTAGTAGAACTGCCGATGGCTTCACAGAGCCTTCCCGAGAGCTGTGGGATGGTGCATCAATGGACGAACCGTTTGCGTCGGGACTGCGCAATATCCGGCATGCGATCGAATCGAAACTGAAGGATTCGGGCATCGAAGGGCCGACCCTCGGGGACACCTCGCGCGGCTGCCTGCGCTCCGTTCCCGGAATGGTCATCATCGATGTGGGCGGCAACGACAGGACGGCTCGGGTGACATTCACACGGGACGAGGTGGAAGACTGTTGCCGGCGTGTCGATGCCTATTGCGTGCGGTCGAAGATCAATCACGTCGTCGATGAGCTCTTGAGTTGACCGTATACAGTAGTGCCTGCCGCGCACTACTGAATGGACGGACAAATCCCCGCGCTCGACAATCGGCCATGGGCCGTGCTCGCAACAATGTATTCGCACCGTCGAATTCGCCACTCTATATCGTCATCTGGGATCTGGAGTGGCGAATGATCGACTGCCTGCGGCCCCTGCCCGGCAGCGACCCGCGTGCGGCTTTCGCGGACGCGATTGCAGGGCTCGAGCGCGGCGGTTGGACAGCGGAGAGCGGCGCCGAGTTCGGTTTCGCCTTCCTGGCGCGTGCCGATGAGCGGCGTCTCGTGACGATCACGCGACGAGATCCGTCCAATTCGGCCGCACAATCGTTCTCGCCGTTCGGGTGATTCCGCCGGCCCCGCCCGCACGCGATATACTCACCGGGCAACAACGGGGCAAAGCGGGGGAAGTGGCGATGAAGTGGCGGATGCTGCCCGCATGGGTAATGGTGGCGGCGATGATTGCCCAAGCGCAGGCAGAATCGCCGTACGGTATTGCCTCGCGGATCGCACCACGGGCCTATTTGAACATGCCGCAACTCGCGGGCGGCAAGCTGCCGCTGCTGCTCTCCCAAACCGGCGCCTTCCGCGATACGCGCAATCTCATTCCCGCCGCGGGTCTGATCCCTTACGATCTGGTAGAGCCGTTTTGGTCCGATGGCGCCGCCAAGCTGCGGTGGGCCGCGGTGCCGAAGGGAGAAGTGAAATATTCGCCCACCGGCGATTGGGTATTTCCCAAGGGCAGCGTGTTCGTCAAGACCTTCGAACTGCCGACCGACGCGGCCAACCCCGGGGTCAGGCGGCGGCTCGAAACACGCTTGTTGGTCTGCGACAGCGCCGGCGGCGTCTACGGCGTCGTCTACAAATGGCGGCCGGACGACAGCGATGCGGATTTGCTCGATAGCGGCAGCCGTAGCGACGCGATTGCGATCAAGACGGCGGCGGGAGAACGCCGCACCCAGAACTGGTACTACCCCGGCCGACAAGACTGTCTGGCCTGCCACAATGCGCACACCAGCGGCGTGCTCGGCCTCAGGGCACGGCAGATGAACCGCACGTTCACCTACCCGTCCGGGATCACGGACAACGAACTGCGCGCATGGAATCACATCGGGTTGTTTGCGCCGACAATCGACGACCACGAGTTCGCGCACATTCCCGCTCTTGCGGCCCCGGACGATGCGACGCGCAGCCTGCAAGACCGGGCGCGGTCCTATCTGGACGCCAATTGTTCGCAATGCCACCGGCCCGGAGGCACCGTTGCCTATTTCGACGCCCGCTACGACACTCCCATCGAAAAGCAGGAACTGATCGACGGGCCGGTGCTGATCGACCAAGGAATCGACAGGCCGCGCATCATTTCACCGCACGATATCTGGCGCTCGATCGCATTCATGCGCGTGAACACGCTGGATGATATCAAGATGCCGCCCGTGGCCCGCGAGACCATCGATCGGCGCGGCGTGAAGCTGCTCGAAGATTGGATCGAGAGCTTGCCGGGGCGGGCGGTCTTGGATCCACCCGCCATGTCGCCGAAAGGCGGAACGTTCGGCGGCCCGGTGGAAGTCATGCTGAGTGAATCGGAACCCGGAGCCGACATACACTACACGCTGGACGGGAGCGTGCCGGGGCCGTCGGATCCGCGCTACGAGAAGCCGATCAAGCTTGCCGACCCCGTGGTGCTGCGGGCGAGAGCCTACAAAGACGGCTTCACTCGAAGCATCACCTCGCAGGAAGTATTCATCGTCGGCAAATGATTCGCGCCGCCCCTAAGGTGCGTTGGGCACGACGGCGACCGACCAGGGACTCGCCCCCGCTTTGACCCTGGCGATTTCCTTGTTGGCTTCGAGGTCGACCACCGACACATCGTTGGACGGGCCATTGGCCGTGTACAGAAATTTCCCATCCGGCGACAGCGCCATGCCCCAGGGGCGGGTGCCCACCTTGATGGTATTCAGCAACTCATAGGTGCGGCTGTCGAGTACCGACACCGTACCGGCACGGCCGTTGCTGACGAAGACCCGCCGGCCGTCGAGCGAGACTTTCACGCTCATGGGCCGCGAACCGGTAGGCAGCGCGATCACCTTGGCCACTTTGAAATTGGCCGTGTCGACGACGTTCAATTCGCCGGTCGATTCCGAGGGCACGAATCCCAAGTCGGTGTTCGGCAGGAAATCCATGGTGCGCGGGCGAACGTTTACCTTGAAATGGCCGACAGTGGTGTAGCCGGCCGTCTCGATGGCATAGACATCGCCGCCGGCTTCGCAGGTGACGTAAAAGCGCTTGCCGTCCGGTGCGGTCGCCACGCCCTCGGGTTCCTGACCCACCACGATGATGTGCTCCACTTTGCCGCTCGCGATATTGATCACACTGGCGGTCTTGACGTCCTCGTTGGAGACGTAAAGGCGTGTGCCGTCCTTGCTGAGCGAAAATTCCTCCGGATCGGAGCCCGCGGAGATCTTGCGCGTAACCTGCCTCTGCGCGACGTCCAGGACGCCGATCGCATCGGCCGATTTGTCGGACTTCACGCTGTCCTCGTCATCGTCGTCCTTGCCCCTTTGGAAGATCGGATTGCCCTTGGCATCGAGTTGCGGCGGCGCCGCTATGGGAGTGCCGCTCAGAGCCACGTACACCGTTCTGCCGTCGGGGCTGGCGTGAATGCCGCGCGGCCGCTTTCCCACCGGGATGGTCGCGAGCACCTGGCGCCCGACGCCGTCGATGATAGTGACATCCCCCGACCTCTCGTTGGATACATAGACCAGGTAGTGCTGGCCGGCCCGTGCGGCCGGCGCATGCCAGATCGCCAGCATCGACAGCAGCGCGAGAAAACCCAGAAACCGAGCATTACCACCAGCCGCGTTCATCGGCATCTCCTCAACAGGCCTAGCCACCTCATTAAGTATAAACGCGCCCAGCCCCGCATTTCATGCCGTCCGGCGGAAATGACCCCCGGCCGGTCAAGTTACGGCGTATTGCGCCGATAGTTCGGTCGACTCATGCCATCTTCATACACACCCGCCGCTGCCTCGTTCGGGCGCCGTATTCGCATCGCGTATATTGTGGCTTCGGTGCTGCTTTTCGCCTCGAGAATGTGGACTGTGCACGGTGTACACGCGTTTCTCGAGTTGGACTCGGGGCACGGTAAAATCGTCAGCTACGCCGGACTGCTGCGGGAACAGTCGATGCAGGTGATGCATGCGGCGTTTGTCCGTGTCTACGCGCCGCACACCACAGCGGACGCGGACCTCGACGGGGCGATCGTCACCTGGGTTGCGCAGCAGGCCGCCGTGGCGCGGCTGCTTGCCCCCGCCTGCGCCGCCGAGAACGCGCTTTGCGTCCGCTTCCATGAGC
>JBARBX010000003.1:0-8357 GCA_049793535.1 Steroidobacteraceae bacterium
GGATCGTCGAAGCCCGCCGCGATCAGGCGCTTGTAAGCGGCGAGCACTGCGGCGGTGAGGAAGGCTTCTTCGGTGGCGATGCGCAGGTAACCTTGAGTGCCGCCGGTTTTGAGTTCCGTCATCGTTCACCCTTTTTTGCGAGACACATCCGCCGCAGGCGGCCATTCAAGCCTGATGAATGGCCTTGGTCACCAGGCACGCTTCCAGCCCTTCCGGGCCGTCCTCCGAGCCGTGACCGGAGTCCTTCACTCCGCCGAACGGCGAGTCGGCGCCGCCGACCATGGTGGTGTTGATGCCGATCATGCCGCTCTCGATGGCGTCGCCCAACAGCAGCGCACGCCGTCCGTTCTCGGTGAAGCAATACGCCGCCAGTCCATAGGGAAGTCGATTGGCCTGTTCGACCGCCTCGTCGAAGGTCTTGAACGGGCGCATCAGGGCAATCGGTCCGAATGGCTCCTCATTCATGACGCGCGCCTCGAGCGGCACATCGGCCAGCACCGTGGGCCGGAAAAAGAAGCCATTGTCATGGGTGCCCCCGCCGCGTTCTCCACCGATGGCGATACGCGCACCGACTTTCAGCGCATTGTCGACGAATCCCGCGATGGCTTCGGGGCGCCGCGGGTTGGCCATCGGCCCCATATGATGGCGGGCGTCGAGCCCGTCGCCGACCGCGACTTGGGCCGCGCGGGCGCTGAACTCCTTGACGAAGCGCTCGTAGATTCCCTCCTGCACGTGAAAGCGGGTCGGGGAGATGCAAACCTGGCCGGCGTTGCGAAATTTGTGGGCCACCAAGAGAGTCAGGGCGCGCTCCACATCGGCGTCGTCGAACACCAATACCGGACCGTGCCCGCCCAGCTCCATGGTGGTGCGCTTGAGGCCGTCGGCGGCCAGCTTCATCAAATGCTTGCCGACGGCGACCGAGCCGGTGAAGCTCAGCTTGCGGATGATGGGGGAGGCGAGCAGATGCCGCGACACCTGGTCCGGCACGCCGAACACGCAGCTCGCAACCTCCTTGGGCAGGCCGGCATCGAGCAGGCAGTTCAGTACTTCGAGGGCCGACGCCGGCGCTTCCTCCGCCGGCTTGATGATGATGGAGCAGCCGGCGCCGATAGCGGCGCCCAATTTACGCGCCGGGTTGCCGATGGGAAAATTCCACGGACAGAAGGCGGCCACGGGACCTACCGGTTCCTTCATGACTCGCGACAGAGTGCCCGCCGGACGAACCAGCACCCGGCCATACACGCGATACACCTCGCCCGCATAGAAATCGAACAGGTTGGCGGCCATCATGACTTCGGCCTTCGACTCGAGCAGCGGCTTGCCCTGTTCGAGAGTCGCGATGGCGGCGATCGTGTCGATGCGTGCGCGCAGCAGCTCCGCGGCTTTGGCGAGCACCCGGCTGCGATCGGCCGCGGCGCGCGCGCGCCATAGCCGGTAGCCGCGCGCAGCCGTCTCGAGCGCTCGATCCAAATCCGCGGCGGCGGCGAGGGGCAGCTCACGTAAAGTGGCGCCGGTCGCGGGATTCACCACCCGGTGTGTGGCGCGGCCCGCGGCGCCCAAGCGCTCGCCATCGATGTAGAGACTCAATTCGGCGGGGTATTCGTGGGCCACTCGGCTCTCCTCTGGGTGCGGCAGCGACCGCCCCCTTGCGGGGCGGCCTTGGGACCGCATTGTCGCCGATCTCGCTTAGGCGACGCCGGTCTTCTCGCGGCGATACTCGCGGGGAGTCACATTGTATTTGGCGCGGAATACCCGCCCGAAGTGCGTCGGGCTGTTGAAACCGTAGTCGAAGGCGATCGCGGTGACGGTGCGGCCCCGCTGGGCGCCGGACTGCAGCGCGCGCGAACATGCCTCGAGCCGGCGGCGCAGGATGTAGCGCGCCACAGTCTCATCCTGATCCGAGAACAGGTGATGCAGATAGCGGGCGGTCATCTTGCAGGCCTCCGCGATGCGCGTCGGCGTCAGATCCGGATCGTTCAAATGCGCCTCGATGAAGTTGATGATGCGGATGCGGTGCGCCGTGCCCAATGAGGACCGGTCGGCCAGCGCCTCCGGCATATCCGCGTAGGCGGCGCCGATCAGATCGAGGATGGCCACCGCGACCCGACCGCCGGTCTGTTCGTCGAGCCCTTGGTGGTACTCGCTCCAGTACTTGCGCAGCAACTGCGACAGAAGGCCGCTGGCTCCGCGGCCGCCCGACATGGGAATGGCGGCGAGACACTCGGGGCAGCCGATCTGGCGCCGCAGCGTGGTGTTCGGAATGCCGAGAACCAGCATGCGGTTCGCCCCGGTGAAGATCATTTCATAGCGGCGTGTGCTGTCGCACAGCGTGAAGTCCCCTTCGCGCAACAGCGACTCGCGCCCGTCCTGGCGGCTGACGCTCTCGCCCTCGAGCTGCAGGTGCAAGAAGAACATCGAGTCCTTGGTGCGCGCAACGTGCGAGCGGGTGTGGTGAACCACCTGGGCATCGGAATAGACCTCCGCGAGCGTCATGTCGCCGATCGAACCGCGCACGATGGAACCGTTGAAGACGCGGATGTCCTGGGGCTCCGACACCAGCGGCGAGAAGCTCTCGCTCGCACGGTCATTCCAGAACGCGAGCTTGCGGCGCGGATCCAGGCCAAACGTAGAGAACGACTCAAGTTGTGCCATGTAATCTCCCCCCGTTCAATAGCGGGCATAAATCTTGTTGTGCATCAAACCCGACACTTCTTATGGAGTTAGTTATACGTAACAATCAATTCGCGAAACCAATTCTTTCGGCTTATACGTGCTATAAGGCAAATGCACAGTCCGCTTTCGGGCGGTGCGTGAAATCAGCTTATTAATCAATCATATGAGACGGGAATTGCGCATGCCGGGAGCGTGCGCGCTGCTCGAAGCGGCCATTCCGATGTCACTCTGCGTCGAGTTTTTCGCGCCTCGGCGCGGCACCATTCGCGCATGACGCCTCTCAGCGGCTACGTGGGCTACGCATTGCGGCGGGCGCAAGGGGTGATTTTTGCGGACTTCAATCATACGCTGGCCGAACTCGACCTGCGGCCCGCTCAATTTGCCGTCCTACTGATGATCGACAGAAATCCGGGCGCCAGCCAATCCAGCGTCTCGGCCGCCCTTGGCATTCAGAAGGCGAATTTCGTCGCGCTCATCGCGGACTTGGAACAGCGCGGCTTGGTGCGGCGCCGGAAGTCCGACACCGATGGCCGTACCTACTCGCTCGGCCTCACGCCGCGCGGCCGCGCGCAGCTTCAGCGTGCAGCCGAACTTCAATCCGTGCACGAGGCCCGAGTGATTGCGCAAATCGGCAAGGAGGGGCGCCAGCAGTTGCTCGCACTGCTCGACCGGTTGTCGGCGTTGCCGGTGCATGGCGGCAGTTGACGTGCCACGAGCGGCCAATCCAGCGCGGTCAACCCCAGCGTGACGCTTCGACGCCCGGGACGAACTGCCGCTCCGGGTGCGGCGTGCGCGCACAGCGAAGCGCCGCACGCACCGATTCGCGAGCCTCGATACGGCCGAGGTATTCGGCGATGCGCGGCGTGGCCTGGGCATTGACCACCCCTTCAGCCAGATCGGGCAGCACGCATAGCATCGGGTAGGCGTCGATGTCGGCCGCCGAGAAGGCCGGACCTGCGAGCCAAGGCCCGTGCTGCAGCGTCTTTTCGACCCGCGCCACGGGCGCCGTGAGCCTGTCCCTCACCGCCTGCAGGTAGCTTTCAGTGTACGTTCCGTCGCGCAGCGACAGCCAGCCTGCGCGCCGCTCGATCGGTTCGATCGCCGCAATGCGTCCATCCACCCAGGCGGAGTCGAGCGCCGCGAGATGAGGCCGCAGATATTTGGCCGCACCGAGCAGCGGAATGATCGAACCCAACTGCGCCCCGAGATACTGCCCCCAGGCACGTGCACGATAGGCATCGTATGGATCGGCAGGAATCAGCGATGGGCCGGGCAGGGCCTCCGAGATGTATTCGAGCATGAAGAACGAACTACAGATGATGGTGCCGTCGTGCACCAACAGCGGCCCTTCGCGCTCCAACTGCATTCCGGATTCGAGATCGGCGGGGAAATTGCCGGCCAATTGCTCGAGGGAGGCGGCGTCGAAATAGTGCGTCGTGAACGCCGCATGCTTCTCGGCGAGCGCGATCAGCGGCTTGAAGAAGAAGGTGTTCGGCTCGGAGGTGTAGAGTTCAAGCATGAGGCCCACCGGGGGGGCTGCGCTCCAGCATCTTGATCCGCGCGGCCATGGGGGTGCGGCCCTTGGCCCAGGTCTCACGCGCGGCAGGGCGCTCGTAGATGCGCCGCAGCCATTCCATGATGCGGGGCGTCTGCGCGTCGTTGCAGTGATCGGGCTGGGACAGCGGCAGGGCGTAGCCTAAATTGAAGCCGTTGATATCGCCGAGCGAATAGGTGTCGCCGGCGATCCAGGGGAAGCGGGTCAAATGCCGCTCCAGCGCCAACGTGGCGAACAGCACGCGGCGTTTCGATTCGGCGAGTTCCTCGGCGGAGAACTCGTTGAACATCGCCTTGCGCCAGGCAATGCGCCGCGACTCGAGCGGTATCCGATCGATGGCGGCGCGCAGTTCCTCGGGCGGCCGCTGCCGCACTGCCGGACCGACGAAAATCTGCCAGCCGATCATACTGAGCGACGGGGCGAAGTAGGCGTCGAAGAATCGCATCCACCAGCGCATGCGCCAGCGCGCTTTCGGGTCCTCTGGCTTGAGCGGCGGACCCGGGAAGGCATCGTCGACGTATTCCATCATCGGCGTCGATTCGGTCAGCACCCGTGAGCCGTGCACCATGGCCGGTATGGTGCCGTCCGGGTTGACGGCGAGATAGGCCGGCTGGTGCTGGTCGAACCGCAGCAGATCGAGGTAACGGCTCTCGTACGCCACACCCTTCTCGGCCAGCGCGAGCATGGGCTTGCCGGAATTGGCGTTCGGTTCCCAGTGGTAGAGGATGACTGGCATGTGGCAAGGCTGCCCGTGATGGCGCATTGCAACTCGACGGACGGGGAAAGGCAACACGATGTCCGGCGAACGGCCCAGGCGCTACACCTGCCGCGGTGCGCTACGCCCGCCGCGGTGCGCCGCGCCCGCTCGCGTAGGTACGTCCGGATATGATAATGTTATGCTTCATAACAGTTTCCTCGGGGAGCCCGTGAGCGACCTCAAATCCGATCCGCAAACCGACCTCGCCGGCCTCGACGGCCACGTGGGCTACCTGTTGCGCCGGGCGCAGCTAGCCGTGTTCGGCGATTTCATTGCCTGCCAGAGCGGCGCCGTGGCACGCCCCGGGCAGTTCTCCATACTGGCCATCATCGACCGCAATCCGGGACTCAGTCAGTCGCGGGTCTGCGCAGCGCTCGGAATCAAGCGCGCCAATCTGGTTGCGGTCATCGATGAACTCGAATCCGCGGGATTGGTGCGCCGCGACTCTGCACCCAACGATCGGCGGTCCAATCGCCTGCAACTGACGCCGGCAGGACAGCGCGCGCTGCGCAGCGCGCTCCAGGGCCAGGCCGAACATGAGGCGCGCATTGCACGCTTGCTCGGGATCGCCGGCCGGCGGTCCTTGCTCAAGCAACTCGCCAAACTCTGTCAACTACGCACCTTTGAGAGGAATCCATGAACTCGCTGGTCACGGTGACGGTGGAGGACGGCGTTGCCGTCATCGCGGTCAACAATCCGCCGGTCAACACCGTCTCGGCGGCGGTGCGCGAAGGCCTGTTCGCCGCGATCGCCGGCATCCGCGCGCAGCCCGGCGTCACGGCGGTGGTGCTGGTCTGTGAAGGCAGCACCTTTTTCTCGGGTGCCGACATTGCCGAATTCGCGGGCCCTCCCAAGGAGGCGGAATTCCGCGACTTGTTCAGAGAGCTGGAGCAATTGCCGGTACCGGTGGTCGCGGGCATGCACGGAGTCGCCATGGGCGGCGGTCTGGAAATCGCGCTTGCCTGCCACTATCGAGTCGCGCTGCCGGGAAGCCGCTTCGGCTTTCCCGAGGTCACGCTGGGCATCATCCCCGGCGCCGGCGGCACGCAGCGCATGCCGCGGCTCATCGGCGTCGAGAAGACATTGGAAATGATCTTGGCGGGAAAGCCGGTCGATGTCGCGACCGGCGTCGCGCAGGGTTTCATCGATGCGGAAGTGCAGGGCGATTTGCGCGCGGCCACCGTTGCCTACGCGCGCACCTTGCTGCGCGGCGGTGCCGGAGTGCGGCGAACCTCGGACCGCAGTGTCGATCCGGCGACCGCAACACCCGCCATCATCGAGCGCTTGATAACGCAGGCGAAAAGCCAGTATCCGAATCGCGAAGCCGCGCTGACCGCGATCCAGACAGTGAGCGCGGCGGCATCGATGCCCTTCGAGACCGGTCTTCTGTACGAGGAGGAACTTGCCAACCGCTCGAAGGCCACGATCGAGGCGAAGGCGCTGATCCACGTCTTCTTCGCCGAACGCAACACGCGCAAGGTGCCGGGCCTGCCGGGTGATTCCCAGGGGCGCAAAATCTCGAGTGGCGGTGTGATCGGCGCGGGGACCATGGGCGGCGGCATTGCGATCTGTTTTGCAAACGCCGGGCTGCCGGTGACCGTGATCGACGGCAACCAAGAAGCGCTGGATCGCGGCATGGCGGTCATCGCCAAAACTTACGACACCATGGTGAAGCGGGGCCGGCTGACCGAGGCGGAGAAGGTTCGGCGCCTGGCGCTGATACGCGGCAGCTTGAACTACGCCGATCTCGCCGGCGCCGACGTGGTGATCGAAGCGGTCTACGAGAGCCTGGATCTCAAGAGAGAGATCTTTCGCGCCCTCGATGCGGTGGCGAAATCCGGTGCCGTGCTGGCCACCAATACGTCGACCCTCGACATCGCGGAGATCGCGGCCGTCACGCGGCGGCCCGAAGACGTCGTCGGGCTGCATTTTTTTGCGCCGGCCAACGTCATGCCGCTGCTCGAAGTGGTGCGTACCGATACCACGGCACCGGCCGTCATCCGCACCACGCTGGATCTGGCCAAGAGCCTGCGTAAGACGCCCGTGCTGGCGCGCGTCTGCTACGGCTTCATCGGCAATCGCATGATGGAGGGCTACGCACGCGAGGCGCAGCGCATGGTGCTCGAAGGGGCAACCCCGCGCCAGGTCGATGGTGCACTCGAGGCTTGGGGCATGGCGATGGGCATTCTCGCGGTGTTCGACATGGCGGGAGTCGAGGTGGGGGTCAACGTACATCGCGCGAACGCGGAGCGCTATCCGCCGGATCCGGCCTACTATCAGGCAGACTTCGCGCTGCACGCGGCCGGAAGACTGGGCCAGAAAAACGGCAAGGGCTACTACAAGTACCTGCCAGGCGACCGGACCCGCCACGACGACCCGGAGGCCATCGACATACTCAGGGACACGGCGCGCCGGCTCGCCATTCCGCAGCGCGCTCACGGAACCGATGAAATCGTGGAGCGCTGCCTGTACCCTCTGATCAACGAGGGGATTCGCATTCTGGAGGAAGGCGTGGCGCTGCGCGCGAGCGATGTGGACGTGGTCTGGTGCGCGGGCTATGGCTTCCCGCGCTATCGGGGCGGACCGCTGTTCTACGCCGACACTCTCGGTCTGAAGACCGTCCTCGACGGCATGCTCAAGTATCGGGATCAGTTCGGGCCCATGCACTGGCAGCCGGCGCCGCTGCTCGAGCGCCTGGTGAGCGAGGGGCGCACGCTCGCTGCGTGGGATGCCGCGCGAAATTCCTCGGGAGAAGCACTATGAACGTGAAGGATTTGGTCGCGATCGACGTCCATACCCACGCCGAAGTGTCCTGCCGGCAGCCGGTGGATGAGGTCTGGAAGGAATACGAAGAGGCGGCGTCGAAGTATTTCAAGGCCGGCAAGCGCCCGACCATTGCCGAAACCGTCGCCCGCTACCGCGAACTCAAGATCGGCCTGGTCATGTTCACCGTCGACTCGGAACATGAGCTGGGTGCCAAGCGCATTCCCAACGAGGAAGTACGCGATGCCGCGCGCGAGAACAGCGACATCATGTTGGCGTTCGCCAGCATCGATCCGCACAAGGGCAAGATGGGCGTGCGCGAGGCCCGCCGCCTGCTGAAGGAGGGCGGCATCTCAGGCTTTAAATTTCATCCCACCGTGCAGGGATTCTTCCCCAATGACCGCATGGCCTATGGTCTTTACGAGGTTATTGCAGAGCACAAACTGCCGGCCATTTTCCACAGCGGACACTCAGGCATCGGCACGGGAATGCCGGGAGGCGGGGGCATGCGCCTCAAGTACTCGAATCCGATTCACGTCGACGATGTGGCGGCGGATTTCCCCGACATGAAGATCATTATCGCGCACCCCTCGTGGCCGTGGCAGGACG
>JBARBX010000004.1:0-5104 GCA_049793535.1 Steroidobacteraceae bacterium
TGTGCTGCTGAGCAACCTGCCGGCGCTGACCACGCACCTGGTCGAGTTGGCGGAGCGCTTCAACCAAGTCTTCAGCGACGAGAACGTGCGCTCCTTCAAAGCCACCCTCGACAATGCGCGGCTCGCCAGCGAGCGCCTCCCGGACACGTTGCGCGACGTGCAGGGATTGGTGGAGGAGGTCCGGCGCACCAGCGAAGAAGTGCAGGGAGCCGCCGCCGATCTGCGCGGCATCGAGGCGCATGCCGCCCCCGACATCCAATCCGCCGTCGTCAACATCAAGCAGATGTCGGACCACTTGGCGAAGACCTCGGACCGCCTGGAGCACTTTGTCGAGGAAAATGAACCCGAGGTGTCGCGCTTCACCCATCAGAGCCTGCCCGAATTCGAGCAGCTACTGCGCGAGAGCCGGCAGGCGGCGCGGGATTTCCGCGACCTCTCCCGCAGCCTGAAGCAAAACCCATCGCAACTTCTGTACGAGCCCAACTACCGCGGCGTCGAGGTGGCGAAGTGAACCGCGCGATCGCCCTCGCCGTCCTGGCAGCGCTCTGCGTGGCTTGCACGGGGTCGCTGTTCCAGAGCAAGGCCGCGCCGCCGACCATCTACGTGCTGTCTGCCGGGCCGCTGCCGCTCGCGGCTCCGGCCGGCGAGCCCGCCCCGCAACCTGCGATTCCCGTCGATCTGGCCATCCTCAAGCCCAGGCTGCCCACCGGCCTCGCCACCGATCGCATCGCCGTGCTGTATCCGGATCGGCGTCTGGACTATTTCGCCGATGCGCGCTGGAGCGGTCCGGCCGGCGATGTGCTGCAGGAGCTCGCGGTGCGGGTATTTCACCACTCGCCCGTGCATCTGCGCACCGTCAGCGGGGATGCATCGGTGTTCGCGAGCGCCTACTGGCTGGAAATCGAAGTGACGGACTTCCAAGCCGAATACACCCCCGCGTCGACGGCGCCCACCGTTCACGTGCACCTGCTCGCGCGCATCGGCGAATCCGGCAACCGGCGCATTCTCGGCCGGTTCGAAGCGGAGGCCCGGCAGCCGGCGGCGGAGAACCGTTTGACCCCCATCGTCGATGCCTATGCGCGCGCGGCGCAAACAGCGCTCGCCGAGATCGCAGTCCAAGCCGACGGGGCTCTCGCCGCAGTGTCGACGCGGCCCTAGAATCCGCGAAGTTCGGCCAGCTAAGAGCCTGTCCGAGTGTTCCCCGGCTTGCGGGTAGGACCGTTCGCCTGCATTTCCGCGGCTTCGATCACGGCGCCGATTTCCATCCAGCGGCTCTCCCCGGACGCGGCGTCGCGGTTGAGGTCGGCGTACCGGGCCTGGAGCCCGTTATCCAAAGGGTTCTTGCAAAGCGCTTCTTCAACCGTGACTCGTTCGGCGGCGATGGCCGCAATGCGCTTTTCGATGTCCGCGATTTCGCGCCGCAGTTTGCGCAGGCTGGCGGCGGCGCCCGGCGCGCCTTTCGGCCCGCGTGCGGGACTACTTCGCTGTGCGCCCTTGGGCGCAGCAGCGGGCGCGGTCTTGCCGCGCGACCTCATCCATTGCTGGTAGTCGTCCAAGTCGCCGTCGAACACCCTTAAGCGGCCGTCGGCGACCAGCCACAACGAATCGGCGACCGTCTTGATCAAGTGGCGGTCGTGGGACACGATCACCATGCCGCCTTCGAAGCTCTGCAGCGCCACGGTGAGTGCGTGGCGCATATCGATGTCGAGGTGATTGGTCGGTTCGTCGAGCAGCAGCAGGTTCGGCCGCCGCGCCACCAGCAGGGCGAGAGTCAGGCGCGCCTTCTCGCCGCCCGAGAACCGTTCCACCGCCTCAAACGCCCGGTCGCCCGCGAAGCCGAATCTGCCGAGATGGTCGCGCAGGCACTGCTCGTCACCCTTCGCGAAATCCGCGCCTCCCAGATTGCGCAGATGCCAGAAGGCATCGCAATCGGGCCGCAGCTGCTCCATCTGCTGCTGCGCAAAGTAGCCCACGCTCAAGTCGGCGGCGGGAATGCGCCTGCCCGAGAGCGGCGCCGCCACCCCGGCCAGCATTTTGGTGAACGTGGACTTGCCCGCGCCGTTCGGCCCGAGCAGTGCGATGCGGTCCAGGGGCCCGATCGACACGTCGATGCCGACGACGACGCGCGCATCCCCGTAGCCGCAGGCGGCGTCTTCCACCGTCAACAGGGGACGCGGGACTTTAAGCGGCGCGGCGAATTCGAATTCGAACGGGCTGTCGACATGCGCCGGTACGATGCGCTCCATGCGCTCCAGCATTTTGATGCGGCTCTGCGCCTGGCGCGACTTGGTGGCGCTGGCGCGAAAGCGGTTCACGAAGGCCGTTATTTCCGCCACCCGCCGCATTTGCCGCGCATGCAGCGCCTGCTCGAGCGCCAACTCCTGCGCGCGCTTCTGTTCGAACTGCGAATAGTTGCCCGAGTAGGCGTGGATGGCGCGGTTCTCGATGTGCAGCACCCGGCCGATGATGGCATCGAGAAATTCGCGATCGTGGGAAATCATCATCAGCGTACCCGGGAACGCGGACAGCCAATCCTCCAGCCAGACTATGGCATCGAGGTCGAGATGATTGGTCGGCTCATCCAGCAGCAACAAATCGGCGCGCGAATTGAGCGCGCGCGCCATCGCCAACCGCACGCGCCAGCCGCCCGAGAACTCCGCGACCTTGCGCTCGAGATCCGCAGAGCCAAAGCCGAGTCCGTGCATGATGGCCGCCGCCCGGGGGCGCGCGCGATAACCGTCTATGCCTTCATAGGTGGCGTGGGCTTCGGCGAGAGCCGCGGCCGCATCGCTGCCGGTGCCGGCGAGGGCTTCCGCGGCCGCGATCGCAGCGAGGCTTTCCTGAAGCTCCGAGTCGCCGTCCAGCACGAACTCGATCGCGGCCCGGGGGCTCGCGGCGATCTCCTGCTCGACGTGGGCGATCGAAAGGCCGCTGGCGACGTCGATGTCGCCCCGATCCGGGTGCAATTCCCCGCGTATGGCGGCAAACAGGCTGGATTTGCCGGAGCCGTTGGCGCCCGTGACTCCGACCTTCTCGCCGCGGAAGACGGTGAACTCAACCTGCTCGATGAGCGGCTCCGGACCGCGCCGGAGGGTGAGATCCCGAACGGACAACACGATGGAGCTAGGAGCCTGTCTGAGTATTCTTCGTCAGCCGTGGCCGCAGATTCATCGGCGCGCACAGCGCGGCGTGATGGGCCGCGCCGCCGGCCTGGCCGGCAAGAATGGCGAGCATCTTGCCCGCTTCCATGGCATCGCCGAACAACCGCCCCTGGGCGTAGTAGCAGCCGTGCTTGCGCAGGAATTCGAGCTGCTCGCTCGCCTCGACGCCTTCCGCGATCACCTCGAGATCGAGGCTCCTGCCCATGTCGATGATGGTGCGGACGATGGCGGCGTCGTCCGAGTCCACGGCGACGTCGCGAACGAAGGATTGGTCGATCTTCAGAGTGCCGATCGGGAATTGTTGCAGCGCCGACAGCGAGGAATACCCCGTGCCGAAATCGTCGATGGCCAGGTTCAAACCCATGGCGTACAGCTCGTTCAGAAGCCCGATGGTGCGCTTCGGGTCCGTCATCAAGGTGGTTTCGGTGACTTCGAGCTCGAAGGAGGTGGGTGAGACCTCGTGCTTGCGGAACACGTTGCGGCAGCGCGAGATGAAGCTCGCCTGCTTGAGCTGGCGCAGCGAGAGATTGATGGCGATTCGGCCGGGCTCGGGCACCGTCTTCTTCCACTCTCGGTAGTCCGAGCACACGCGGTTCATCACCCACTCGCCGATATCCAGTATCAGGCTGGTTTCTTCCGCCAGGGGGATGAATTGCGAGGGGGAAATGTCGCCGTGACCCGGCAGACGCCAGCGCAACAGCGCCTCCGCGCCCACGACGCGCCCGTCGCGCAGGTCCACCTTCGACTGATACAGGATCACCAATTCGTCCCGTTCCAGCGCGCGCCGCAGCTTGCTCTTCAGCATCAATCGCTCGACCGCCGCGGCGTTCATTTCCGGCACATAGAAGGCGTAGGTGTTGCCGCCGTTCTGTTTCGAGTGATACATCGCCGCATCGGCGTTGCGGATCAGGTCGATCACGTTCTCCGCATCGTAGGGACAGATGGCGATGCCGACGCTGGCGGTCAGGTACACCTCCTGCTGGTTCACGTAAAAGGTGCGGCTGATTTCATCGAGCAGGGTGCGCGCGAGATTGCCGATGGCGGCGCGGTTGTCCACATCCACCGGAAGATCGTCGACGAACATGGCGAATTCGTCGCCGGCGAGGCGGCCGATCACGGTGTCCTTGCTCAAGTTCCGAGTCAGGCGTTCGCTCAGGATTTCCAGAGTCCTGTCGCCGGCGGCGTGACCGAAGGTGTCGTTGACCTCTTTGAACCTGTCCAAATCCAGGTACAGCAGCGCGAGGCAGCGTTGGTTGCGCCGCGTGCGCGCGATGGCCTGCTGCAGCAGATGCTGAAACTGCATGCGATTCGGCATCTTGGTGAGCGTGTCGTAGCGCGCCAGATAGCGGATGCGCCGTTCGGCGCGCTTGCGCTCGGTGATGTTGCGCGCCACGTAGATGTTGCCCTGGAACTGCGGATCTTCCGTCGTGATCGCCGAGGTCGCCATGGACACGGGAATGGTCTGGCCGCTGGCGGTGCGCAGCACGGTCTCACGCGCTTCGGGCGCTGAACTCGTCAAATCAAAGGCGTTGCGATGCGCCTCGTCGATGAAGCTGACCAGCGGCTTGTCGACCAGGTCCGCCTCCTGGTAGCCAAGCAGCTTTTGCGTCGCCTCATTGCAGCTCTTGACGATGCCGTTGGGAGAGGTCACCAGCACGGCGTCGCTCAAGCTGTTGAGCACCGTGTTCAGGTAGTTCTTGGTGATGGTGGTTTCGTTCAGCTTCTGCCGCATGCGCTCGAGCGCGAATTGCAGGTCGCCGAGCTCATCGTGCCGCACCACGGCGAGAGGCCGCGTGTAATCGCCCTGGCCGATCCGATCGGCGCTCGAAACCAGCGCGGAAATGGGTTTCGCCAGCTGCCGGGCGATGTACCACGCGCCGGCCAAGCCCAACACCAGCAGCGGCAACGTGATGCCGGCAAAAAAGCCGCGCATGCGTTTGATC
>JBARBX010000005.1:0-2928 GCA_049793535.1 Steroidobacteraceae bacterium
TGGCGCCTGGGCGCCGACTTCGCCCACTTTGCTGTGCGGCGGAGACGCCGATCCCACGGTGTTCTTCGCGTTGAACACGCAAATCATGGCGGCCTTCTGGAGTCCCTTGGTGCAAGCCGGCCTGATCACCGTCCTGGATGTGAATGGCACGCCCGTCGGCCCGTTCGCGGCTCTGCAAACGGGATTCCAGGAAAGCCAGGCGGCCCAGCTAGCCTACTACGAGTCGGCGGCCGGCGGCAGCTTGTCGCCGGCGGCGGCGCAGCAGCTCATCGTGGAGAATTACCATACCTCGGTGGCGCCCTTCTGCACGGCAGCCGCGCGCGCCTTCTTCAGCCAACTCTAAGGGATCCGGCCATGACCCCAACTTTAAAAAGCTCGACGTCCGCCGCTCTCGCCCTCTTGGCGGTGAGCGCCTATGGTGCCGCTCCGGCGCTCGCCGATGACGTTCCGGCCAACAGCGCTCGCATCGGCCTGTACTCCGTGTTCTATCACGTGAGCGCGGACGATCTGTCGGGACCCTATGTGCCGCCCGGCGCCAATATCGACGCCAACAACGTGGAGACTCTATACCTCGCGTATGTCAGAAGTCTGTCCTCGCATTTCGATGTGGAATTGGCCTTGGGCTACCCGCCGCTGCAGAAAACCGTGGGGAAGGGACCCGCCACCCTGGGCTCGGTTCCCTACAACGGGCAGGTCATTGCCACGGCCCGATGGATCGCGCCGACGCTGCTCTTGGAATACGAGTTCATGAGCGAGAATTCCAAGTGGCGCCCGTATGTCGGCGCCGGCGTCAACCTCACCACTTTCTACGACCGTGACTCGACCGCCGCGGGCAACGCCGCGAGCGGCGGACCCACCAAGCTGTCGCTCACCTCGTCGGTGGGACCCGCCGTCACCGCGGGAATAAACTATCGCATCGCGGGCAATTGGCATGCCTACGCATCCTATTCCTGGTCGCAAGTGAAGACCGACCTGACCGCCGATACCGCCGGAGTGATCCGTACCACGCGTATCAATTTCGGCCCGCAGGCCTTGGTTGTGTCCGTGGGTTATTCATTCTGACCCCACTACCCCCGACATACCGCTCCGGTTCGGATTCCGTCCCTGCCGCAGGCAGCGAATCGACGCCGCAGGAGCGTGCGACCGCACTCGCCTTTCTGCAGCAGCTCGCAGCCGAGGTTACCGAAGGCTCGGTAGATCTACCCTGCTTTCCCGACGTGGTGGTTCGGGTCAGCACGGCGTTGGCCGCCCCCAATACCACACCCGATCAGGTGGTTACCATCGTCGGGGCCGAGCCGCGCCTCGCCGCGCGGCTATTGCAGACCGCGAATTCCGCGGCCTTCAACCCCGCAGGCAAGCCCCTGACCGACTTGCGCTCGGCCATCACCCGCCTCGGACACCAGATGGTGCATGGCACGGCCATGTCCTACGCCGTTCAGCAGATGAAGGGTGAGCCCGCGCTGCGATCCATCGCGCAACCCCTGCATGAATTGTGGAATCGAAGCATCACCGTGGCGTCGATCAGCCGCATCGTCGCCGGCCGCACCAACGTGAGCGCGGACGAGGCGTTCCTCACCGGTCTGCTGCACGGGATCGGCGATCTCTACATCATGGCGCGCGCGGCCACTCAGTCCGTTGCGCTGGGGCCCGCGCATTCCTGGTTCGATCTATTGGGCGGATGGCAGGCATCCATCGGCAAAGCCGTGCTCGAGAGCTGGGGTTTCGTCGAGCAGATGTGCGATGCCGTGGGCGAGCAGGAAGACTGGGAGCGCCGCTGGAAGCACGAAGCAAGTCTCTCCGATGTGCTCATCGCCAGCCTCATCCTGGCACAGTCGCTGAAGGCCCCCGAACCGCGCACGGTGGCGACCGAGGGGATCAATGTCTTTCTCACCGTCAAAGTGAAGTCGCCGGACTGCACGGCCATTCTCACCGAGGCCGAAGGACAGATCAGTCGGGTGCGCGAGGCCCTGGCCGGGTGAATTCCGCGGCCAACTCCGAGGCGGCTTTGACCATCAAGGTCGTGTCCACCCCCACCGCGACGAACAAGGCACCCTGATCCAAATAGCGGCGCGCGAGATTGCGGTCCGAGGTGAGCGTGCCCGCCGCCTTGCCGGTTCTCGCAACCGCCGCGATCCCCTCGAGCAGCGCGTCCTGCACCCTCGGATCCCCCAACTTGCCGAGCAATCCCATGGACGCCGCGAGGTCCGCGGGGCCAAAGAACACTCCGTCGACGCCATCCACCGCGGCAATGCGCTCGACTTGGGTCAGCGCGGCAACGGATTCCACTTGCACGATCACGCACATTTCATCGTCGCTGCGCCCGGCATAGTCGACGATCTGGTTCCACCGCGAGGCGCGGGTCACGGCGGTGCCCACACCGCGCACCCCGCGGGTCGGGTAGCGGGTGGCGGCCACCACACTGCGCGCCTGCTCCTCCGACTCGACCATGGGAATGATCAGCGTCTGCGCGCCGATGTCCAAGTATTGCTTGATCAATTCCACGCTGCCGTGGACCGGGCGCACGATGGGATGTACCGGATAGGGCGCGAGCGCCTGCAATTGCCTCAGGACGCTGCGAGGATCGTTGGGCGAGTGTTCGGCATCGATCACCAGACAGTCGAAGCCCGCGGTCGCCAGGAGTTCCGCGACGTAAGGGTCGGCCAGTCCCATCCACAACCCGATTTGCGGCCTTCCCTGGCGCAGCGCCCGCTTGAATGTATTGGTCGGCATTTGCATCGCGGATTTCTCGCTATCAGACAAAGCGCATTGATATGCTGCCAAGAGGGCCGTAGTCGGCATGCAGCACGTCCCCGCCCACGACGGTCGTCGGCCGCGTGAAGGAACCGCCCAAAATGACCTCTCCGGGCCGCAGAATTTCGCCGTAGGGGGCGATCTTGTTGGCCAGCCACGCGATTCCCGCCGCAGGAT
>JBARBX010000006.1:0-2942 GCA_049793535.1 Steroidobacteraceae bacterium
GGGTCCGATCCCGCGCGGCGCGCGCGGCAATTCAACGTCGAATTTCGCGTGGCCGATGCCACCGCGAGTCCCTATCTGGCGCTCGCCATGGTGGTTCAGGCGGGTCTCGACGGCATTCGCCATCGGCGCCATCTGGATTCGCACCAACCGCAACCCCTGCCCGACAGCTTGACCGCTGCCCTGGCGCGGCTGGAGTCGAGCGGGGCCGCGGCCGAGTGGCTGGGGCCGGAATTGCTGCCGGCGTATGTGAGCTTCAAGCGAGCCGAGATCAAAGGCCTGGAAGGTTTGGATGAAAGTGAGATTTGCCGCCGGTATGCAGAAATCTACTGAGGGATCCGGCGCCGCCGGCGGTGCCGCGGGCACGGGGTATCGGCTGCTCGGCGCCGATGAGCCCGCGCCCTTCATAGAAGAGCGCGTCGGCGGCCGCTCCCATTTCGTGATCGTGGTCGACCATGCCAGCCGCCGCATCCCCCGGCGCTTGGGCGACCTCGGGTTGCCCGCCGCCGAATTGCAGCGGCACATCGCTTGGGACATCGGCGCTCTGGCCGTGGCGCGCCGAATGGCCGCAACGCTTGATGCACCGCTGGTGGCGCAGAACTATTCGCGGCTGGTGATCGATTGCAATCGCGATCCCAAGGTCGCCACCTCGATCCCGACGGTGGGCGAGTCCGTCGGCATTCCGGGCAACATCGGGATACAGGCCGATGAGGCGGGGGCGCGCCGCGCCGAAATATTCGATCCCTATCACCGGCGGGTCAGCGCCCTGCTCGATGCCAGAGCGGCCGCGGGGCGACCCACCATCCTCGTCGCCCAGCACAGCATGACGAATGTCTTCAAGGGAGTTCGGCGCGAAATGCAGGCCGCCGTGCTGTACAACCGCGACCGCCGATTCGCAGGTCTCGTGCTCGATGAGCTGCGCCGTGAAGCGGGTCTGACGGTGGGCGACAATCAGCCGTACTTCGTCAGCGACGAGACGGACTACACCATTCCGCATCATGGCGAGGCGCGCGGTCTCCCGCACGTCGAGATCGAGATACGACAGGATTTGATCGGCGATGAGGCGGGTCAAGACCAATGGGCCCGGCGCCTCTGCCGTGTCCTTCACACGGCTGAGAAAATCTTCCTGGGGAATCCTCAATGACCCATCCGTTGAGCCGAGAAATCCCCATTGAACCCGCCCATACCGCGCTGTTGTTCGTCGACGTACAGAAGTACAACTGCACCTGGGACGGCGCCGAATACGCACAGCTGAGCGCGGCGGAGAAACAGGAACGCTTTGCCTACTTCTTCCGCAACCTGCAGTCGACCGCGCTGCCCAACATGGTGCGCCTGCAGCAGGCCTGCCGCCGCGCGGGGATCGAGGTGACGTACACCGTCATAGAAAGCATGACCGCCGATGGGCGGGATCGCTCGCTCGACTACAAGATCACGGGCTTCAACGTGCCCAAAGGATCGGCCGACGCGCAGATGGTCGATGAGCTCAAGCCCACCGACGATGAAATGGTCTTTCGGAAGACCTCCTCGTCGGTGTTCATATCGACCAACATCGACTACGTGTTGCGCAATCTCGGCACGAAGTACCTCATCATCGCCGGCTGCCTGACTGACCAATGCGTCGACTCCGCGGTACGCGACGCCTGCGATTTTGGCTACCTCGTGACCGTGCCCACCGACGCTTGTGCGACGCTGTCGGCGGAGCGCCACGATTGGTCGTTGCGCAACAATCGAGGCTATTGCCGTCAGATCACGACCGGGGCTCTGCTCGAGGAGATCGCCCGTCTGACGGGACCCCGATGACGCGGGTGATCCGTACCGACACGGCCGATGACACGCTGCTCGCACGGGACGCGGGCGCCATCGCCGGCATCGGACGGCTGCGCTTCTCGCCGCTGTGTGTGATCGGCGGCCATGGCGGCCGTCTGACCGAGGAGGGCGGCCGGACGCTCCTGGATTTGTCGGCTTCGTGGGGTGCGGCGAGTTTGGGCTACGGGCATCCCGGCCTCACCGAAGCGGTGATGCGCGCCTGCGCCGACATGGCCGGTGCAGGCTTGCTGTCCCTACCCAACGAAAATGCGGTGGCGCTGGCCGAGGAGCTGCTTGAGCTTACGCCCGGCAGGGGCGAGCGGCGCGTCTGGTTCGGCCATTCGGGATCGGATGCCAACGACTGTGCCCTGCGCGCCGTGCAGGCGGCGACCGGACGCTCGCGGTTCATCTCCTTCATCGGCTCCTACCACGGCAATCTGTCGGGATCCATGAGCGTGAGCGGCCACACCGCCATGACGCATACCCTGCCGCGCGCCGGACTGGTGCTGCTGCCTTATCCGGATGCGTTCCGCCCCACCTTCCCGGCGGGCGAAGTCTTGAAGTTGTTGGACTACCAATTCGCCACCACCTGCCCGCCGGCGCAGGTTGCGGCCATATTCATCGAGCCGTTGATGTCCGACGGCGGACTCATCGTGCCGCCTGCGGGATTTCTGGCGGCGATTCAAGAGCGCTGCCGGCGTCACGGCATTCTGATCGTCGTCGACGAGGTCAAGGTCGGGTTGGCCCGCAGCGGCAAACTGCATTGTTTCGAGCACGAGGGTCTGCAGCCCGATCTGGTGGTGTTCGGCAAGGGCCTGGGCGGGGGCCTGCCGTTGTCCGCGGTCGTCGGACCGCGCGCCATCATGGACCACGCGCCGGCCTTCGCGATTCAGACCACCGGGGGCAATCCGGTCGCCGCTGCCGCCGGACGCGCCGTGCTCCGAGCGATTGCCGATGAGGGGCTCATCGAGCGCGCCGACCGCATCGGGCAGATGCTGGCGAAGGGATTGCGCGCGCTTGCGCCCAAGCACCCGATGATGGGCAATGTGCGCGGACGAGGTCTCGCGCTCGGCGTCGACCTCGTGAGCGACGGCGTAACTCGGGAACCGGTGCCGGTCGCGACGACGGCGAAAGTGATT
>JBARBX010000007.1:0-2057 GCA_049793535.1 Steroidobacteraceae bacterium
GCGCCCGCCGCACGATCGCGCGCCTGGAGCCGCGCCGCCTCAGCACGCGCCGCGCGCCCGTGCTCTTCGTGCCGGAGATCGCGCGCGGATTGATCGGCCACTTCGTGGCCGCGGTTCGCGGCAGCAGCCAGTATCGGCAGTCTTCGTTCTTGTTGAACTCGGCGGGCCAGCAAGTGTTCCCCCGCGGACTCTCGATCGCCGAGCGGCCGCACATTTTGAAGGCCATGGGCAGCGCGCCCTTCGACGAAGAGGGCGTCGCGACCCGCGATCGCGAACTCATCGTCGACGGAATCCTCACCGGCTACATTCTGTCGAGCTACTCGGCCCGCAAGCTCGGGCTCAAGACCACGGGGAACGCCGGCGGCGCGCACAATCTGATCGTCGCGCCCACTCTTGCCGGCGGCATGGACGCAATGTTGTCGCGCCTCGGCACCGGGCTCTTGGTGACAGAACTCATGGGGCAGGGCATCAACATGGTGACCGGCGACTACTCGCGCGGCGCGGCCGGATTTTGGGTGGAGAACGGCTCCGTTCAATACCCGGTGGCGGAGATCACCATCGCGGGCAACCTGCGCAACATGCTCTTGGGGCTGGCGGCCGTGGGCGACGACATCGACGTGCGCGGAGGAACACGCGTGGGCTCGATCCTGCTCGAGGAAATGACCATCGCCGGCGAATGACGGGTTCCAGGGCTCAAGGCTTGAGCGCAATCAAATCCTTGAGCGATTGAGCTCCCAGCCGCGCTCGGATGGCGGTCTCGACCTCGTTCATCACCTGGGTTGCGCCGGCCACCCGCCGCAGTTCGACGGCTATCCGGCCTGTTTGCAGCGTGCGCACGGCATTCACGATGTCGGCCAGCATGATGCCCTGAGGGTCGCGGCCGGGAACGAATTCTTCCTTGTCGGTCCTCAAGATCAAGCCCGAAAGTTCGAGCCGGGCGAGCACGGGTGCGAGCGCGATGCCGGGGACGTCGAGTTCGGCCGCGAGCCGGTCGGCGCTCCAATACTTCCGGCCGCCTTCGTAGTCGCGTCCGATCAGGTACATGATCGACAAGCCGGCCCGTTCGCAATCGCTGGCGGTAAGCTCGATGGAGTCCTGGCCGTGGCGGAGGTATTGGGGGAATTGCACGTAGAAGGCGAGCTGGGCGCCGATGAGCAGGATCAGCCAGCTCAAGTACACCCAGATCAGCGTCGTCAGCACGATGGCGAAACCCGAGTAGACCGCCACCATCTGGGAGGAATACAGAATGACGGCGGTGAAGACCTTGCCGACCAGAGCCCATATGATGCCCGCCGTCACGCCGCCGATCAGCGCGGCACGAACCTGCACGTGGGTGTTGGGAATGAAGGAGTACATGCAGGTGAAAACCGCGGTGACGATGGCGTAAGGCGCGATGTCGCCGAGCGCTCCCAGGAGCGCCGCCAGCGGCGCAACGTCGTGCAGCCACTGCGCGAATGGACTGTGCTGCGCGGATCCGAGCAGCCCTATGGCAACGGCGAGCAGGATGGGTGCCAGGATCATGATGCTGAGGTATTCCACGAAGCCGCGGCTGAAACTTCGCGGGCGCTTCACCCGCCAAACGAAGTTGAAACTGGCTTCGACTTTCTGGATCGTGGCGATCACCGTATAGACGAGAAAGGCCAGGCCGATCGACCCGAGCAATTCGCCGCGCATGTTCGCGACGAATTGCAGGACTCCCTCGGTCAGTTGCGTCGCCGCTCCCCCCAGGGGACGGAAGAACTCATGAAGAATGACCCGCAAATCGCCGCGCGCGCCGAGCCCTTTGAGGATGGCAAAGCTGAAAACCATGAGCGGCACGAGCGACAACAGCGTGGTGTACGCGAGGCTCATCGCCCGCACGCTGATGCCGCCGATCAGCCAGTCGCGAACCAGCGCGACGGGATAGCGCAACCGGCGTAGGGTGGCTCCCCAGGGCGGGCCCATATCGCGCGATCTTTCAAACAACCCGTCGTCGAGCCGTTCCAACCAATTGAGCATGCACGAAGCCTTACACGGCGGATGGGGCGTGGCAAGGTGGCCGCAGGCCTCGCATCATG
>JBARBX010000008.1:0-3498 GCA_049793535.1 Steroidobacteraceae bacterium
TGGAAGGCTTACATGCGGCGCCAGACGAACACCATCAACTGGAGTTCGCAATTGCCGCTCGCCCAGGGTATTCGCTTCAACGTGTGAGCCAGGCTTCGATCTCGGCGGCGCGCGCTTCGAGGCGCGCCGCGGAGACCGGACCCAAGGTCTTGAGCTCCTGCGCGTACAGCGACACCCGGTACTCTTCGATCCAGTACTGCAATTCGTCGAGCTGCGCAATCCAGCGCAGCTCCTCGGCGGCCCGGTTCGCGAGCGATCGGTGCCGCTGCGTGATCGCGTGCAGGTCACGAACCATGTGCGCGGCCTCCCCGCCGCGCACCGCGCTGCGCTGCCAGCGCCGCTCCTCGGCCTTCAAGTACCGCGGTAGCTGGCGCAGCCAGTCAGCCGGCATGGATTCGAGAGCGGCGGCATTCAAGAGACGCCGCAGATGTTCATGGCTCTCCTGGGCCGCGTCGGCCGGCCGCGTGGACCCCCGATCGTCGAGCGCGCGACGTATGCTGCGCGCCTGCGTGAACCAGCGCAGCGCCTCGGCGGCAATCTCGTCCAGGCTTGAATGCAACCGCGCCCGCCCGCGATCGACGGCTTCGTCGAACGCGGCCTTGAAGCGCGGCGCCGCGGCGTCGCCGAAGCAGGCGCGGCGAAAGGCCATTTGCAGCAGGGCCTCGGTCAGTTCGTCGCTTCGCGCGTACGGACCCGCGGCGAGCAGCAAGGCGGTGTTGTCGGCGACCCTCTTGGTCAGGTCGCGCGCCTGGGGCCCAAGCATGCCGCGCGCCAATTGCGGGGCACTCTCCCTGAAGCTGCGCTCGGCCTCACCGAGGGACCATTCGTAGCGCACCAGGAGCCCATGACTGCGTGCGCCCAAGGTCGGAAACACCGGTATCGTGCCCTCCTCGACGGCGAGCAGCACCGACTCGGGCAGGGCGTCGATCTCGAAACGGCGCCAAGCACCGATGAGTCCGTACTCGGCCCGCGCCCGCCGATCGAGCTCGGCGCGTGCCGCAGCGGCACTCACGCGGCGCAGTTCAGCCAGGGTCGCGCCCTGCGCGAAATCCCGCCCGTCGGCGGTGACGGTCAGTTGCGGAATCAAGTGAGGGGGAACGGCCGCAAGGTCGAATCGGATCAAGGATTCCGGGATGCCACGGATTTCCCTGAGCCAGGCCTTGAGGGCCGGCGCATCCGCCGCGCCGCCCCCGGTGGTACCGTCGGCCGCGCTCGCGGCCGCGATGAATTGCGCCGCGGTGGCGCCGATGGGAATGAGATTGCGGCGTGCCTCCTTGGGAAGCGAGCGCAGCAGCGCTTCGATTCGCGGTTCGGCGAGCCCGGGCACCGCGGCATCCACCTCGGCGCGCGTGAGCCCGGGCAACACCAGTATCGAGATTCTCAAGGTAGCGCCGTCCCGCGCTTCCCCGGGGGCGAAGCGGTACTCCACTGGAAGCGACAGCGAATCGACCGTGGCCACTTCTGGAAATCGCGCCAAGGCCTCCGCCCCGGGGACTTGGGCGAAGATGCGCTCGGGCCCCAAGCTCAAGGCACGCCGATCGGCCTCGGACAGATGCCGGGTGAAGTGCTCGAGCGTCGCGCCGCTCGACACCTGGCGCGGCAGGGCGCGGTCGTAGAACTCGACGAAGGTCTCGGCGCCGTGCACGAGGCCGCGCGTGCGCAAGCGCTCCTCGATGCGCTGCGCGTCGCGAATCGCCGCATCGTTCTGAAGCAGCCATTCGGGCCGGCGCCGCAGCCGCTGATACACCAAAGCTTCGCGCGCGAAGATCAGCCGCGACTCCTCCGGCGCGATGCGCCCGTAGTTGACCGTGCGGCCGGCACTCAACGTCAGTCCGAGAAAACTCACGCGCTCGCGCGCCGTCACCTCTTCGCGCTCCTCACTCCAGTCCGGTTCGAGATACTCGCGCTTGATCAGGTGCGCCGCGGCGGACTCTATCCATTGCGGCTCGATTTGCGCGACCCGGCGCGCGAACACGCGCGAGGTCTCGACGATATTGGCCGCCATCAGCCAGTGCGGCCGGCGTCGTGCCAGCGGCGACCCTGGGAATATATGAAAGCGCACTCCCCGGGTGCCGAGATACACGCCCTCCTCGCCGCGCGACCCCACCATGGTGCAAAAGCCCGCGAGCAGCGACCGATGCACGCCGGTGTAGCTCGCCGCCTGGCGCTGCGCGACGATCCCCACCTCGGCCGCGCGATCGGCCACCTGGCCGTAGACATCGTCCCATTCGGACAGTCGCAGCAGCGAGAAGCGGCGCTCCTTGCACCAGTTCCTAAGCTCGCGCCTCGGACCTGCGCGCGCCGCGCGGTAGGCCTTCCACACCTTCACCAGGGCCGAGAACTCGGACTTGGAGTCTTCATAGGCCCCGCTGAGGCCCGGCTCCTCGGAGGCACCGGCGCCCGCGGAGGCCACCGCCGCGATGCGAATGTCCGGAACGCTCAAGCCCGCGACGATGGCGAGCAGCTCACTTTCGGCGTGAAACCGTTGGCTTTCCAGCAGCGCCCGGCCCAAGCGTGGATCGAGAGGCAGCCGCGCCATGATCCGGCCGCGGCGCGTGATCCGCCGCTCGTCGTCCAGCGCCTGCAGTTCTTGCAGCAGCCGATAGCCATCGCCCAGCGCCCGTGGGTCGGGCGCATCGATGAACGGAAACTCCTCCGCCTTCCCCAAGCCGTCCGCGGCCAGCCGCAACAGCAGCGCCGCGAGATTGGTGCGCAGGATTTCCGGTTCGGTGAAGGGCGCGCGCGCCTCGAAGTCCGCTTGGCTGTAGAGCCGCATGCACAGCCCCTGCCCCAAGCGCCCGCAGCGGCCTTTGCGCTGATCGGCGCCGGCGCGCGACACGGGCTCTATCGGCAACCGCTGCAGGCGACTGCGCGGGCTGTAGCGGCTGATGCGGGCCAAGCCTGAATCGATGATGGCGCGAATGCCGGGCACGGTCAACGAAGTCTCAGCCACATTGGTCGCGAGTACGATCCGCCGGCGCGAGCCGCGCTGGAATATCTTGCTCTGCTGTTCCCATGACAGGCGCGAATACAGTTCCAGTACCTCCGCGCCGTCCTGCAGTTCTCTCTCCAAGAACTCCCCGACATCGCGAATTTCGCGCTCGCCGGGCAGAAACACCAGAACGTCGCCGCGGCCGATCTGGCCGGGCTCGGCGGCGATTTCCCGATACGCCTCCAGGACCGCCGCACTCAAGTCGGGGTCATCCTCATCGTCCGACGCTTCGCGGTAGCGCACTTCGATGGGGTGGCCGCGGCCGCTGACCGTGACGATGGGCGCATCGTCGAAGAACCGCGACACGCGCTCCACGTCCAGGGTCGCCGACGTGACGATCACCTTGAGCTCGGCGCGGCGCGGCAGCAGGCGCTTGAGCACGCCCAACAGCAAGTCGACGTTCAGCGTGCGCTCGTGCGCCTCATCGACGATGATGGTGTCGTAGCGCCGCAGGCTTGGATCGGATGCGAGTTCGGCCAGCAGCAATCCGTCGGTCATCAACACCA
>JBARBX010000009.1:0-11841 GCA_049793535.1 Steroidobacteraceae bacterium
GAGTGCGCCGCCCCGAGGACCAGCTCCTCTACGGCTAAGTTGAATTCCTCGCGGCCGGCGGGGCCCACGTAGGACTTCGTGGTTTGCGCCGCCAAGACCTCCTGCTCGGCCCGGCGCACGCAGGCTAGCACCGGTGTATGGCCGGAGAGGTCGCGGTACACGCCGACGCCGAGGTCGACCTTCGTAGGTGAGGGGTCGGCTCGATACTTACCCATCAACCCCAGGATCGAATCGGGGCTCAGCAGCTTGAGTTCCTGAAACAAGGGTTCGCCCCATTTGTTGCCAAGCCGCATTATAGTCGATGCCCACATGTTGATCCGGCACACCTGCTCCTGGAGTTTCGCGCTCGCGCTCGCGGCAGGCCTGGTGCTGGCGGGGGAACGCCCGGAGGCGAACGGCACGGCGCCCAGAATCGTCAGCCTAAGCCCGCATATCACGGACTTGCTGTTCGCCGCCGGCGCCGGCAGCCGTGTCGTCGGAGTGGATGATCAGAGCGATTACCCGCCGGAGGTTGCCGGGATCGCTCGTGTCGGCGAGCCTGCGGCACTCGACGTCGAAGCGCTGCTCAAGCTCAAGCCCACGCTGGTCGTGCTGTGGGACTCCGGTACCCCCGCGAGCCGCAAGGCGGAGCTCGCACGGCTGCATCTGAAGCTGTATGTCACCGAGCAGCGCCGCCTGGACGACATCGGTGCGGCTCTGCTCGAATTCGGCCGCCTCGCCGGCACCGAGGCGGTGGCGACGGCCGCGGCCGCGGGTTACCGCTCTGAGCTCGCGCAGCTACGTTCGCAGTATGCGGCGCGCCCCCGCCTCAAGGTCTTCTTTCAGGTGTGGGACCGGCCTCTGTACACCTTGTCGGGCGGGCACGTGGTGAGCGAGGTGCTGTCCTTGTGCGGCGGCGACAATGTATTTGCCGATCTGACCACGCTGGCGCCCGCCATCGACAAGGAGGCCGTGCTCGCGCGCGACCCCGACGTGATCCTCATCGGCGCCACCGGCGCCGAGGGCGCGAGACAAACGGCCGACTGGAAGCTTTTCGGCGACCTTCGCGCGGTACGCCTGCACCATGTGTACACCGTGGACCCGTCGCTCATCGGCCGGATGTCGCCGCGAATTTTGCAAGGAGTACGCGAGGTGTGCGGCCTGCTCGACTCGGCGCGCGCAAATCCCGATGTGCAGCGCCGCGTAACCGCCGGCCCGCAGCGGGGCTCCTAAGGGAATTGCCCACAGGCGACCCGGGGGCGTCTCCAATCAAAGACAGTGGTCCGATGACATTTTACGGCGTTAGTGTGTAGGATTTAGTCACCTTGTCAGCGGAGAGCTAACTCATGGCGCTTTGGAACGAAAAACCCACGCCCGCCACAGCGGGCACTGTTGTCCCCCCAACGGCGCCGTCGCCGGAGCGGAATTCGCCGGAGCGAAGCGCGCCGGAGCGCGCTACGAATGATGCCGCGTTGGCGGTCTCATCGCGCCGCCCCACCCCGAAGACCTCATCGGAGGGCGGAGAATCCGTCATTGCGGCCAATCTGAACATCGAAGGAAAAATCGAAGGTTCGGGGAATGTGCGCATGGCGGGACGCTTCAAGGGCGACGTGCGCATCGACGGCAACTTCAGCATCGAGGCGGGAGCCCATCTGACCGGCCAGGTATTGGCCGCCATCGTCGTGGTCGGCGGCGAGCTTCAGGGCAACATCGAGAACGCCAAGCGGGTCGATGTCCAGGAGGGCGGCGTCATCGTGGGCGACGTCAAAGCCGGGTCGATCACAGTGGCGGCGGGCTCGCGCATGCGCGGGCATGTCGAATTCGGTTGGGAAGACGAGAAAGTGAAGATCAAGCCCGGCTTGGTGGGCAGCGGCAGCTAGTACAGGCTCCGTCATGAGCGTCGTTCGCGCCGGGCCCTTGGGGGCGACACGGATTTGTCCGCACTGCAAGGCGGTCGTCCTGCAAAGCGCCAATATCTGTCCCGGCTGCCAGCATCATCTGCGCTTCAACACCGCCAATGCGGAGCCGCAGACCGGCGGGGTGTCGGCGATGCGGATCGAGGGTTCGATCCGTCACGCGGTGCGGGACGAGAGTTGCGAATACTGCGTCGTGGTCTCGATCACCAACGAGCGCGGCGAGAAGATCGCGCGTCAAGTGGTGGGAGTCGGCGCGTTGCAGCCCGGCGAGAAGCACAAGTACAGCTTTTCGGTCGAACTGATGCCCGTGCGCGCCGCCGTGGAGCGCAGACGGAGCTGATCAGCGCTGCGCGCGACCCTCGATGTCGATGAACCGCAGGAACTCGGCGCGCGTGCTGGGATTCGCGCGGAAGGTGCCGAGCATCTTGCTGGTGATCATCGAGACACCGCGCTTGTGCACACCGCGCGTCGTCATGCATTGATGGACCGCGTCGATGACGACCCCGACGCCGCGCGGTTTGAGTACCTCGTCGATGCATGCGGCGATCTGCGCGGTAAGCTTTTCCTGCACTTGAAAGCGCCGGGCATACCCGTCGACCACGCGCGCGAGCTTGCTGATGCCGACCACCCGCTCGGTGGGCAGGTAGCCCACGTGCGCGCGCCCGATGATGGGCGCCATGTGATGCTCGCAGAAGGATTCGAAACCGATATCGCGCAGCACCACCATTTCATCGTAGCCCTCGACTTCCTCGAAGGTGCGGCGCAAATAGGCGCCGGGATCGATCGAATATCCCGAAAACCAATCGCTGTAAGCGTTGACGACCCGCTTCGGGGTCTCCTTCAAGCCCTCGCGCGCAGGGTCATCGCCGGCGAAGCGCAGCAACGTGCGCACGGCCGCTTCCGCGTCGGCGCGGGATACCGCGGGAGACCTTTTCTTGACCATGGCAATTCTCTCCGGGGCGCGCATTCGTCGCGAGCGACGGCGCACATTAACAGTTAAGGGCGCTTCCGGTCGTACACCACTTTGCCGTCGAACAGAGTCATCGTGCATTTCAAATTGCGCAGTTGCGCCGGCGGTATCGTGTACATATCGCGGTCCCAAACGGCGATGTCGGCCTCTTTTCCGATCTCGAGCGAGCCGATCCGGTCCTCGAGAAACAGCTGACGCGCCCCCCATTCAGTGTAGGAGCGCAGAGCTGAATGAATGTCGACGGATTCGGCGGTGCCGAAGGGATGCGCTCCATACGTGCCCTTCAGCGTTTCGCGCTCCACCGACTCCCACAGTCCATAACGTGCCGCGAGCGGCGTGACGGGGTAGTCCGAGCCGCCGCCCCAGCGAATGCCCATTTTCAGGTAGGTGTTGAGCGGCACCAGGCGCAACGCCCGCTCGGGTCCGAAATTTCCGGCATAGGTGTCGCCGATCCACCAGGTGAAGGGCGCCTGCGCCTCCGGATACCCTGCGTCGTAGCGTAGCTGCAGCTCCGTCATGGTTTTGAGGGCATGGTCGCTCGGAATATTGGCGTGGATGATGCTGTGCCTCAAGGACATGGTCGGCGTTTCGGCGAGAACCTGTGCGTAGGTATCCACCACCCAATCGATGGCGCGGTCGCCGACGGCGTGAGTGCCCACGTGCACTCCCGCCCGGTGGAACAGCTCCACCATCTGGCGATAGACCGCGGGGTCCGTGGACGGATAGCCGAAATTTCCCCGGTCGATGCCGGTGGAGTTCTTGTGCCATACCTCCCACATCCACGCGGTGCGCGCGCCGCCGCTGCCGTCCATGAAAATCTTCGCGCCGCAGGACAGGAGGCGGCCCTGCCCCAGCGACTGCGGCGGCCGGGGCTCTTTCAGTATCGACTTGAGCACCGCCTGCGCCGAGGCGAGAGTGCTGCCCGCATACCACAACACGCACACATGCGCCGACAACTTGCCCTCGCGCAGCAGCTCGCGGTACGCATCCCACACGGGTTGGCCGATTGCCGGGTCCTTGACCGCGGTCATGCCCTCGCGATGCAGATCGTCGATGCTCTTGAGAATTCCTTCGCGCTGCTGCAGAGCCGTCGGCGGGGGGATGAGATCGACGACCGCGTTCTGTGCCGACTCCTTCAATACCCCGGTGGGGGTGCCGGCGGCGTCGCGGTCGATCGTGCCCGCGGGCGGATCCTTGGAGGCGGCGGATATCTTCGCGAGCTTGAGGGCCGCCGAATTGGCCGTGCCGTAGTGCCCGGTCGTATGCGTCAACCACACCGGATTATGCGCGGATACGGGATCGAGATCGGCCGCGGTGACATAGCGCCGCTCGGCGAGCTTGCCCTCGTCCCAGCCGTCCCCCAGCAGCCATTCGCCGGGCTTCAGCGCCGCCATTCTCGCCCCAACGCGCCGCACCACCTCGGCGACGCTCGAGGCGTCGCTGAGATCCACGTGATAGAGCTCCCCGACCCCGCCGTCGGCGATGTGGGCGTGGCTGTCGATGAGGCCCGGCGTCGCGGTTTGGCCGTGCAAATCGATGCGCTGGGTGGCGGCGCCGGCGAGGCGCAAAACGTCGCGGTCGGAGCCCACCGCGACGATCTTCCCGTCGCGAATCGCCAATGCCTCGACGATCGAATCTTGCGCATCCACCGTCAATATCCGGCCGTGAAATAGAATCAGCTCCGGCGGCGGCGCGGCGCGGACGACGCCGGCGCTCGAGAGAGCGGCGGCTGCAAGGAAGAGCGCCATGCGGCAGCGGCGCAGGCAACCAATGATTTCTGCCGACATGAGCCACATCCAGTTTCGAGTTTCTTTTGCGGGCGGCGAATTCTATCATTGTGGAACAGGAGACCCTCATTCGTACCAAAATGCTGCAATCTGTCGCCGCCGTCGGCGTTGCCGTTGCCGCCGCCGTGCTCATCGCGGCAGCCCCCGCGTGGGCGGACGACTCGGATGGACGTCCCGACTATCTGCGCGCGCTCAGCGACCTGCGCGACGCGCGCGCGCAGCTCGATCATTTCGGCAGCGAACCCGTGGATCATGACGCTGAGCAAGCCATCTACGACATCGACAGGGCGATCAACGAGATCCGGAGCGTGGCCGTCATGGACGGCATCGACGTCCAAGATCACGTGCCGGCCGACGCACACCTGGTGCGCAACGGCCGCTTTCACAAGGCGATGGAGCTGCTGGATACGGCCCGGCGGCACGTCTCGGGCGAGGAAGATCAACCCGATGCGAAGGTCGTGCAGCTACGCGCGATACGCCACATCGAAGAGGCCCGGCGCGAAGTGGCGCGCGCGATGGCGGTCGTCCGCGAGAACGGCTAAATTGGGACATGACCATCCTACGTGTAATTGGCTCGCGCGAACGTGACCTGGGCGGCTTTGTCGTGCGCCGCGTGCTCCCTTACGAGGGCGGGCAGATGGTCGGGCCGTTCATTTTTTTCGATCACCTGGGGCCGACGCAATTCGCGCCCGGATTCGGGATCGACGTGAGACCGCATCCGCACATTGCGCTCGCCACGGTCACTTACCTGTTCGCCGGCTCCCTCGAACACCGCGACAGCTTGGGCACGGTGCGCGAAATCCGGCCGGGCGACGTCAATTGGATGTCGGCGGGGCGAGGCGTCGCGCATTCCGAGAGAACTCCACGCGCGGCGCGAACGTCGGGCGAGTTCGTGCACGGCATTCAGAGCTGGGTGGCCTTGCCCGATGGGAAGGAGGACGGTGAGCCGAGTTTCGAGCACTACCCGGCCGCGTCTCTCCCGTCGCGCGCGGGCAATGGTGTTCGGATGACGGTCATTGCGGGCGAGGCCTTTGGAATGCGCTCCCCGGTCGCCACGCTGTGGCCGACGCTGTATGCGGACGTACAAATCGCGCAAGGGGCCACGTTGGAGGTCCCGGCCGACGCGATGGAACGGGCGATTTACGTGGTGCAAGGCGGCGTCGAGGTGGGTGCGACCCCGGTGACGGTGGGTCAGCTCGTCCTGCTCGAGGCGGGAAGGAAATGCGCGGTCCGCGCGGTCGGCGAGACCCGGGCGATGCTTCTGGGAGGCGAGCGTTTTCCGACGCCGCGGCACATCTGGTGGAATTTCGTCGCCTCCAGCTACGAGCGGATCGAGAACGCCAAGCAGCGATGGGAGCAGCGGCAATTCCCCGAAGTCCCGGGGGAAACCGAGTTCATTCCACTACCTCATTACTAGCAGGGCAGCGCCGGTCACGGGCGCCGAAATGCCACCATGAGAGCTGCAATCCACGCCGCTGTTGCCAGCAGAAACGCGATCATGACGGCGGCGAACATGGAGTTCGACAGATGCGGCGGTTGCTGGCGATTCGCGACCAACTCCAGCCAGTGAACCAAACACGCCAGGATCACCAGCAATGATCCGAACCACACTCCGTGCGCCACGAGAAACGCGCGGGTGCGGTCGATTCTCTGAGGCGCCAGCCAGTACTCGCGATTAGGCAGCTTCAGGTCGGTGGCTCGCGAGTAGACGGCGGTCAGGACGGCCACCACCGCGAGCGGCGCCCCCAGGGCGAGGCCCAGTACGAATCGGGTGTACCCGCTGCGCGACATGAAGGCGTTGGCCTGCCCAGCCGCATCGAAGTGCGAGGCGACCATCGGCGGCAGCGTGGACACAGTGCCGGCCACGAAGAAAATCGCGAGCGCGAGCAGTGCGATGAACACCGTCCATGTCACCCGATGCGGATATCGCCCGGGCGGGGAGCTATTCACGCCGCGCGCCACAGTACGGGGAAGCGCGGATCATTCATCGGCGCGCCTTCGGGCAGCGCCTCGCGCAAGCCGGGAAATTCAGGAGAGGTGCGCCATCGGCGCGGCGCGTGAGTAATGTCATCGCCGAGAAACCGCACTGAAAAGACGCGGCGGCGATTCGGGCCGGTGACTCCTGAGGCCGCATGCAGGGTTAGCATGTGGAAGCACACGGCGTCGCCGGGCTGCAACTCCCAGCCCAGAATGGGATAGGCATCGCGGGCGGCCTCGATGTTCGGCAGATCGGCGAGGCTCCCTTCCGGGAACCACTTGGCTTGGGCGTCCATGAACGAGCGCGGCATCAGCCAGGGCCCGAGATGCGAGCCGGCTACGAATTCCAGCGTCGATTCGCGACTCACGGGATCCGCGGGAATCCAAAAACTGATGTTCTGCCTGCCGTCGATATTGTAATAGGGCTGATCCTGGTGCCACGGTGTGGGTTGACGGGTGCCCGGCTCCTTGGTGAGCATATGATCGTGGTACAGCCGCGCGCTCGTGCTTTGCATCAGCCGGCCGGCCGCCTCGGCGAGCGGCGTGTCGAAGATGAAGCGCCGGTACGAGGTATTGTCCTGCCAATTGCAGAAATCCTCGACGAACCGGCCAGGGTCGTCCGCACCGCTGGCGACTTTGGCGCGCGGACTCAAAGCTCGGAGATTCTCGTCGATACCGGCGCGAAGCAACGCGACTTCGTCCGGCCGAAACAACTGCCGGAGGCACACGGCGCCGTCGCGCTGAAAGCGCTCGACGATTGCCGGGTCGATCATGCGCGGTCGCTCGGGTCAAGGGCCATGGCACCGAGGATGTCTTCCAGAAGAGCCGGCCCCCGGTAGGCGAAGCCCGTGTAGATCTGTATCAAATTCGCACCTGCGCGTAGCGTGCCGAGAGCGTGCCCGGCCTCTACAATACCGCCGACGCCGATGATGGGGAAGTTCGGGCCCAATTCAGCGCGCAGCTGCGCCACCACCCGCACCGACAGGGCATGCAGGGGGGCGCCGCTCAATCCTCCCGGTTGGGCGGCGATCGCCGTCTGCCTAAGCGCATCGCGGCCGACCGAGGTATTGGTGGCGATCACCCCGTCGATCTCGAGCGCGCGCAAATCCGCCGCGATCGCGGAAATCTGTTCCGAGCTAAGATCCGGAGCGACTTTTACCAGCAGCGGCACGCGTTTGCCGTAGCGCTGCTGCAGCACGGCGCGCGCTTCGAGCAGCGCGCCCAGTATTCTTTGCAGAGCGTCGGGCGCCTGCAGCTCGCGCAGCCGCGCGGTGTTGGGCGAGGAAATATTGACGGCGACGTAGTCCGCGTAGAGGTAGACCTTGCGCAGGCAGGCCAGGTAATCGTCCTGCGCGTTTTCGATCGGGGTATCGAAATTCTTTCCGATGCTGATGCCGCGTATGCCGCGATAGCGGCTGCGGGACAGGCGCGCGATCAGATGGTCGACGCCCTTGTTGTTGAATCCCATGCGGTTGATCAGTGCGCAGTGGTCCGGAACTCGGAACATCCTGGGTTTGGGATTGCCCGGCTGGGGCCGCGGGGTCACGGTGCCGAGCTCGATGTGACTGAAGCCCAGCGTCCCCAGCGCATCCAGGGAATCTCCGTTCTTGTCGAAGCCCGCCGCCAACCCTACGGGATGGGTGAAGGTGAAACCCAGGCAGTGCACCGACCGGCCCTGCGGCGGATCGAACGGCGGCAATAGCGGCCTTAAACATCGCAAGCCCACAAGTCCAAGGTCGTGGGCCAATTCGGGGTTCAGTCGCGTGAGGATGGGCAGCGCCGCGCGCGCTATGGCCGATGTCGTGCGATGCCTCATGCCGGGGGGCTATGGGTGCGCGTTGGAATAATGCACCTGGGCGACCTTCCAGCCGCCGGCGGCTTTGAACCACACGTCGGTTTCCTGGAAGAGTTCGTCGGTCATCTTCTTGTTCGCCTCGACGGTCTTTACGCGCAGCAGATAGCTGGCGACCGCCGCGTCGCCGCGCGGACTGATCTTGACATGGTAGTCGGACAGCTCGGCCGATTTGAGCTGCGCCCCGTTCTTGATGTACGCGGTCCACATCTTTTGGTAGCTCGCAACGTCGGTGCGGCCTTCGGGAAACCACAAAACCGCATCATCCGAATAGTAGGCGAAGTACTTGTCCAGATCGTTGGCGGCATAGGCGGCATTGAAATCCTTTTCGAGCCGGTCGATATCGGCACGGGTGTCCGCCCGGGCGGCGCCGGCAGCGCTTGCGATCAGCAGGGCGCAGGACAACAGCGCGATTTTCATGAGCCCCATTTAATCAGAGCGTCGCATGGAGCGCGAGGGAGATCCGGCGATGGGCGGGCTGCACGCGCTCGACCTGTCGAGCTTCGTGACCCTTTCAACCATAGGCCCAACTCGCGAGCGCGCCAAGATAAAAACAGATTTCGCCGAGAAACCGTGCCGCGTACAGATGCGCGCCGGCGAGCGTGCGGCGGGCGCCCTTGAGCCAGGCACCGAGCCCGACGTGCGCAAGAATCGCGGCAGCCAGGCCGATGAGGCCGGGAATGCCCAGCAGAGCCGCGGGCGCGATGCCCACGCCCAAGGCAACTGCGAGATCGGCCATCGACGGAGGCGCGGCTGAGGTTTCGGCCGGTGACGGGATCAGCGGGGCGATCAGGGCATAGCCTGCGGCGTGACCGCAGATCATGATCAATCCCAGCGCGGTATTGGCCGGCAGGGCAAAGGGAAGGCTGGCAGCCGACAGGGCCATCAACGAGTTGTACTTGAGCAGCACGCCGAACACGAAGGCCGGAAGCCCGGACGCATCCCCGCCCGGGCGGCGCGTCATCGCCTCGGTCGCGAGCATGGACAAGACGACCGCGATGCTGCTCGGCCAAAACTGCATTCCGAGCCAGTAGGCGACAGCCCCCGCGGCGCCGACCACGGCTCCCGCAGCCGACAGGTAGCGTACTGCGCCGCCGGGGAACGCGGGCTCTGCCCCTCCAAGGGCCGCTCCCGGTGGTTGTGTGCAGAATTGTAGCGCCGTCAGAAACAGGCGCCACTGCGTGCTCATGCGCGCTTTCGCACGGCCGGCGGCGCCAGGACGGAACGCAGGTAGTGTCCGGTATAGGACGCCTTGTTCGCCGCGACTTGTTCCGGCGTTCCGACCGCGACGATGCGTCCGCCGCCGTCTCCGCCTTCGGGACCCAGATCCACGACCCAGTCCGCGGTCTTGATCACGTCGAGATTGTGTTCGATGACGATGACCGTGTTGCCTTCGTCGCGCAGTCGCTGCAGCACGACCAGGAGCTGCGCGATGTCCGCGAAGTGCAGGCCGGTGGTCGGCTCATCGAGAATGTACAGGGTGCGCCCGGTGGCGCGCTTCGAGAGTTCCTTGGCGAGCTTGACGCGCTGCGCCTCCCCGCCCGACAGGGTGGTCGCGCTCTGTCCCAGCCGGACGTACGACAGCCCCACGTCGAGCAGGGTTTTAAGCTTGGGCTGTACCGTCGGCACCGCGGAGAAGCACGGCAGGGCGTCCTCCACCGTGAGCTCGAGGATCTCTTGGATGTTCTTGCCCTTGAAGCGGATTTCCAGGGTTTCGCGGTTGTAACGTTTACCCTTGCAGACGTCGCAGGGCACGTAGACGTCGGCGAGAAAGTGCATCTCCACTTTGATCACACCGTCGCCCTGGCAGGCCTCGCAGCGTCCGCCTTTGACATTGAAGCTGAATCGTCCCGCCTCGTAGCCGCGCGCACGCGACTCCGGCACGGCGGCGAAAATCTCGCGGATCGGGGCGAACAATCCCGTGTAGGTGGCCGGGTTCGAACGGGGCGTGCGCCCGATCGGACTTTGGTCGATTTCGATCACCCGGTCGATATAGTCCAGCCCCTCGATGCGGTCGAAATGGGCGGTACCGGCCGACGCGTGGTTGAGCTGGGTCGCAACCGCTCGAAACAAGGTGTCGTTGACCAGAGTCGACTTGCCGGAACCGGACACGCCGGTGACGCAGGTCATCAACCCCAGGGGAAATTCCGCGGTCACCTGTTTCAGATTGTTGGCGGTCGCGCCGACGACGCGCAGCATCCGCTTCGGGTCGAGCGGGCGCCGGTTCGCGGGAATCTCGATGCGCCGCCGGCCGCTCAAGTATTGGCCGGTGATCGAATCGGGATGCGCGGCGACCTCGGCCGCCGTGCCCTGCGCCACGACGGCACCGCCGTGCACGCCTGCTCCAGGGCCGAGGTCGACGACGTGGTCGGCTTGCCGAATCGCATCCTCGTCGTGTTCGACCACGATGACCGTATTGCCCAGATCGCGCAGATTGACCAGGGTGTCGAGCAGACGCTGATTGTCGCGTTGATGCAGGCCGATCGACGGTTCATCGAGGATGTACATGACGCCGACCAATCCCGAGCCGATTTGACTCGCCAGGCGTATCCGCTGCGCCTCGCCGCCGGACAATGTATCGGCACTGCGATTCAGCGTGAGATACCCCAGGCCGACGTTGCCGAGAAATCCCAACCGGTCGGCGATTTCCTTGACGATTTTGACCGCAATCTCGCCGCGCCAGCCCTCAAGCTTGAGGCCGCCGAAGAACTGCAAGGCCCGCTCCACCGACAGCGAAGACACTTCAGGGACGCTGCGCCCGTCGACGAAGACGTTTCTCGCGGCCCTGTTCAGCCGGGTTCCCTGGCAGTCGGGGCAGGGCCGCGAGGAGCGGTACTTGGCCAACTCCTCGCGCACGGTCGCCGATTCGGTTTCCCGGTAGCGGCGCTCGTGATTCTTGACGATGCCCTCGAAGGCGTGCCGGCGCGAGACGGTGCCGCCCTTGCCGTCGAGGTATTTGAATTCGATCTCGGCTTCGCTGCCGAACAACACGAGATCCTTGATTTTTTGCGGCAGACTCTCGAACGGCGCCTCGATGTCGAACTTGGCGTGCCGCGCCAGCGATTGAATGAGCTGAAAGTAGTAGGCATTGCGCCGATCCCAGCCGCGTACGGCTCCGCCGCCCAGCGACAAATGCGGATTCGCGACGATCTTTTGAGGATCGAAGAAGTCCTGAGTGCCGAGGCCGTCGCAGGCGGGGCAGGCGCCGGTGGGACTGTTGAAGGAGAACAGGCGCGGCTCCAGTTCGCTCAAGGAGTAGTTGCAGATGGGGCACGCGAATTTGTCCGAGAACACGAGTTCGGCGCGTTGCGGCTCGTCCATGTAGGCAACCCGTGCGACGCCCTGGCCGAGCCGCAACGC
>JBARBX010000010.1:0-3240 GCA_049793535.1 Steroidobacteraceae bacterium
ACCTTGGACTCATCGTGCAAGTACCGCGGCGACTCGGCCGGCTCGGATGCCGCGGCTGTCTTGGCGTCCGGTGAATCGTTCGGCGGGGAGTGCTCGGCGGCGAGGGCAAGGGAGGCGGCGAGCGCAAGGGAAGCGGCGAGCGACGCGCTCAATGCCGAGGCGCCGAGAAAGTGTCGAAAACTAAGAATCATTATTTGATCTCCGATCGAAGGATCGCGCATTGTATGCTTTGGCTCGGACTTGGGGGCAACGATGACTTTGGACAAGATCATGACGGCGAAGGTCGTGACCGTGGCAATGGACGATCGCCTGGAAACGGTCAAAGAGATCTTCGACACCATGAATTTTCACCACCTGCTCGTGATCGATGAGCACGAGCAGTTGAGCGGCGTGCTGTCGGACCGCGACCTGCTTCGAGCGATGAGCCCGTACGTGGGCAGCGCGGCGGAAACCGCCCGGGATCTCGCGACCCTGAACAAGCGAGTGCACCAGATCATGACTCGCCGCCCTCTCACCTTGCGGCCGCACTCCTCGGTGGCCGAAGCGGCCGCCCTGCTTCTCGACAATAGAATTTCATGCGTCCCCATCGTCGACGGCGATTTCAAGCCGGTCGGCATCGTCAGTTGGCGCGACCTGCTGCGGATCCTCGCCTCCGGCTGAATACCGCCCCGTTGCAAGGCGACCGGTTGTCAGTTGGCAATGGAAAAGGTATGGTTTCCAAGATCATGGCCCACGCCCCCTTCCCCTGGACCTCCGCCATCCTGACCGCGTTGTTCGCGGTCGCCTTGGGCACAGCGCATGCGAACGAGCCCGACATCTACCCTGCGGCCGACCAGGCGAAAACCGATTTGAGCGCCGCCCTCGCCGCGTCGGCCGCATCGCACAAGCGAATCATCCTGGACTTCGGCGGCAATTGGTGTACGGATTGCCACGTGCTCGACCGCTACATTCACGACGCGACCAATCGGCCCCTCCTGGAGGCCAACTACATCCTGGTTCACGTCAACATCGGACGCCTGGATGCGAATCTGGACATCGCCGAGCGCTACCAGATTCCGTTGCGCAGGGGAGTACCGGCCCTCGCAGTCCTCGGCGAGCGCGGCGAGCTGCTCTACAGCCAAAAGACCGGCGAGTTCGAGGCCATGCGCGGCATGCAATCTTCCGCCGTGACCGATTTTCTCCGCCACTGGAAGCGCCCTTCGGCTTGACCGACGAATCGCGCACGAGGAACGACAAACTGGGCATAAGCCGCGACGGTGAGGAGTCGGGCGAACACAGTGCCGCCGCGGGCGGCAAGGGACGGGTGCGCGACCGGATTTTCGAGACCGCCTGCGAGCTCTTCTATCGCCACGGCATTCGCGGCGTCGGCGTCGATGCCATTGCCGCGGAAGCCGGCTCCAACAAAATGAGCTTCTACCGCAGCTTCGCGTCCAAGGATGCACTGGTCGCGGAATATCTCCGCCAACAGGAACGCAAGTATTGGGCATGGTGGGACGCGGCCGTGGCTCTGCACCCGGATGACCCGCGCCGGCAGGTCGAAGCTCTCTTCGAGGCGCAACTGCAAATCGCCATGTCCAACGAATGCCGCGGCTGCGCGCTCGGCAACGCGGCGGCCGAGATATCCGACGACGACGACGAACTGAGCAATTTGGTGCGGGCGTACAAGGACGAGGTGCGAAAACGTCTGCAAGCCATGGCCCGCGCGATGGGCGCGCGCCAGCCCGAGCACCTCGGCGACGCGCTGATGCTGCTGCTGGACGGCGGATATTTCACGCGGCTGGTCTTTCCGCTCGGCAGCGGACCGATTTCCTCCGCGTTGCCCGCGGTACGGGCCCTCATCGACGCGTACCTGCCCCGAGAGCGCAATTAACAGGCTGCGGCATCCGTGCCCGGCGGCCCTGCTGTGCCTCCTGGCGTGCTTCGTTGCCGCGCATGCCCGAGCGCAGGTGGACGCCTCGGTCGTTGACGGCACGGTTTTGGAATGGATGGCCAGCACCGCGGCACCCTCGGTGTCCATCGCCATCGTGCAGGACGGCCGTTTGGCTTACGCCAAGGCCTACGGTGCCGCACGCCTCAATCCCAAGGTGCACTCGACGCCGTCGACGCGCTACGCGATCGACTCGGTATCGAAGGAATTCACGGCTGCGGCGTTGCTGCTCCTCGCAGAGCAAGGCCTATTGTCGCTGGACAATCCGATCTCGAAGTGGTTTCCGCGGCTGCGCGCCGCGGGGGCCGTCACGCTGCGCCAGCTACTCACGCACACCGGCGGAATCAGGGACTACTGGCCGCAGGATTTTCTCACGCCGGAGATGACGCGGCCGACCACCACCGCCGCCATTGTCGATGAATGGGCGCAGCGCCCGCTCGACTTCGCCCCGGGCACGGATTGGCAGTACTCAAACACGGGTTATGTGCTGGCGGGCGCCGTCGTGGAGAGGGTTTCCGGCGAACCGCTGTTCGAGTTTCTCAGCCGGCACGTATTCCAGCCGCTGCGCATGGCTCACGTGACCCTGTATTCGCCGGCCGCGGAGGATTCGGCCCACGACGCGGCACCCTATACCCGTCACGGACTGGGCCCGGTGGTTCTTGCCCCCAGGGAGGGCCCGGGCTGGCTGTTCGGCGCGGCGGAGCTGGCCATGCAGCCGCGCGATCTTGCCGCGTGGGATATCAGTCTCATCGATCGATCGCTGCTCAAAGCCGAATCCTACCGGCAGGAATTCGAGCCCGTCGTTCTGGCGAACGGCCGCGCACAGGACTACGCCTTGGGGCTCGCGGTGCAGACCGTGCACGGCAGGTTGCGCATCGGGCACGGGGGTGCCGGTTCCGGATTCCTGGCCGACAATCGCATCTGGCCGAAGCAGCGCGCCGCCATCGTCGTCCTGACCAACAACGACTGGGCCGATCCGGGCGAGCTGTCCGAGCGCATCGCCTTTGCGGTGCTCGAGCCGAGTCCCGAGGAGGCGCGGGTGCGGACGCTGTTCCGCTCGATACAGAATGGCACGGTCGATCGCGGGATGCTGTCGGAGATCGGCAACTTCTACATGACGCCGGCCGTGCTCGAGGACTTGCGCGCGAGCCTCGGTCCGCTGGGTGCGGCGCGCCTGATCGAGCTGGAGCACGAGTCGGAGCGCGGCGGTCTGACCACCCGTCGCTGGAAAATTCTGTGCCGCAACGCGCGGTTGGAAGCGGTCGAACGCAGCCATGTCGGCAAGTTCGAAGAGTTCATGATTTCCAAAAAAG
>JBARBX010000011.1:0-11286 GCA_049793535.1 Steroidobacteraceae bacterium
GTACAAGGGAGTCATCGTCTCCGCTGTCATTTCCGGCATCGCTTTCTATTTCGTCTCGAAGGCCCTCATGGGCGAGGCGGCCATGTCCATCTGGCTGTGCACCCTGGTCGGTCTCGTGCTCACCGCCGCCATGATCGTGATCACCGAGTACTACACCGCCACCGAATACAAGCCCGTGCAGCACGTGGCTGCGGCCTCGCAGACCGGCCATGCCACCAACATCATCGCGGGCTTGGGCGTGTCCATGAAGGCCTGCGCGCTGCCCGTGATTGCGGTTGCCTTGAGCATCTGGGCTTCCTATCGGCTTGAAGGCCTGTATGGGATCGCCATCGCGGCCACGGCCATGCTGTCCATGACCGGAATGATCGTGGCGCTCGATGCCTACGGTCCGATCACCGACAACGCCGGCGGCATCGCCGAGATGGCGGGCCTCGACAAGAAAGTGCGCGATGTCACCGACCCTCTGGATGCGGTGGGCAACACCACCAAGGCCGTGACCAAGGGCTACGCCATCGGTTCGGCGGGTTTGGCTGCGTTGGTGCTGTTCGCCGACTACACCCACAAGCTGAGCGAGACCCTGGGACACGCCACCAGCTTCGACTTGTCGAATCCGGCAGTCATCATCGGCCTCTTCATCGGCGGTCTCGTGCCCTATCTGTTCGCCGCGATGGCCATGGAAGCGGTGGGACGAGCCGCCGGAGCGGTGGTCAATGAAGTGCGCCGCCAATTCCGCGACATCTTGGGTCTCATGGAAGGCACCGCCAAGCCCGACTATTCGCGCGCGGTGGACATGCTCACCAAGGCGGCGATCAAGGAGATGATCATCCCCTCGCTCCTGCCCATTCTGGTGCCCATCGTGCTGGTCTTCGTGGTGAATCTCCTCATGGGGCCGGGCACCGGTGTGCAGGCGCTCGGAGGCCTGCTGATCGGCACCATCGTCACCGGTCTGTTCGTCGACATCTCCATGACCACGGGCGGCGGCGCCTGGGACAACGCCAAGAAATACAACGAGGAAGGCCATTTCGGCGGTAAGGGATCGGATGCGCACAAGGCGGCGGTCACGGGCGACACCGTCGGCGACCCCTACAAGGACACCGCGGGCCCGGCCATCAACCCCCTGATCAAGATCATCAACATCGTGGCGCTTTTGTTGGTGCCGGTCCTGGGCAAGATGATGTGAGCAATCGGCTGCACGATGTCGCCGCGGCCCTGTACGGCGCCGTCGTGCCCGGCATCCAAAGCTCGCTCTACTGGCCCTTTCTGCTGCTGACGGCCGTTCTCGCGGCCGCGCTTTTTGTGATTCGCACGGCAATTTCCGCCACTACCACGTTTCATTCCGCTATCCGCGCTGGCTCGAATACTGGCTGCAGAGTCCCGGGATGCATCACACGCACCACAGCATTCTGCGCAAGCATTGGGATTCGAATCTCGGCCTGGTCACGAGCATCTGGGACCGCCTGTTCGGCACCCTGTACATCGCCGAACTTGACGAGGAAACGCCCTGGGGCCTGCCGCCGGAAGATCAGGCGCGTTGCGCCACCCTGTCGCAGAATCTCGTCGCGCCGTTCCGCGAAATACACGCCATATTGAGCGGTAAGACACCGGCTAACTCAAGGGACGGGGTCGCTTCGCATTGCGCTGCGCTATCCCTGCTGCGCGCAAGCCCTGGGTGACCATCCATGGTCACCCGCGAGACGCATGCGTCTCGCCCGTAGATTCGGCGCGTAGCGCCTGACTAGATCAAATATCGAAATAGATCGCGTCGTGCTCCACCGCGCCGTCGCGAGTCGCCACGCGCAACTCTGGCTCCTTGAGCGATACGCGCGAGCGCGGCGGCACGCTGCGGGTCAGGAACACCGATCCGCCGATGACGCTGTCGGCGCCGACCACGGTCTGACCGCCGAGCACCGTGGCATTGGCGTACAGCGTCGAGCCGTTCTCCACGGTGGGGTGGCGCTTCTTGCCGCGGATGATCTGTCCGCTCGCGTCCCGCGGAAACGACAGCGCGCCCAAGGTGACGCCCTGGTACAACTTGACGCCGTCGCCGATATGAGTGGTCTCGCCGATCACCACCCCCGTGGCGTGGTCGATGAAGAAGGCCGCCCCGATCGTCGCCCCTGGGTGAATGTCGGCGCCGGTTTTCGAATGCGCCCATTCGGTCATGATGCGCGACATCATGGGTACGCCCAAATCGTACAGGGCATGCGCGACGCGGTACACGCTGACCGCCAGCACGCCGGGATAGGCCAGGATCACCTCGTCCAGATTCGTCGCCGCCGGATCCCCGTCGAACGCCGCCTGCACGTCGCGTATGAGCATCGTGCGGATCTGCGGCAGCCGGCCGAGAAAGATTTGCGCCAATTCATGCGCGCGCGGCGCGCACTCGCCCGGCGCGGCTTGTCCGGAATCGCGCTCGCGTCCGTAGCACAGGCAGTGCTCCATTTCGCGTTCGATCTTCGGCGCAAGCACCGCCATCGACTGCGCCACATGCGCGCCCAAATTGTCCCGGTTCAAGTCGCGCCGCCCGAAATATCCGGGATACATGAGATCCAGCACCGACTCGAGGATCTCGACGATGGCCTCGCGCGAGGGCAAGTAGCGGTGCGAGATGCGCCGCGCGCGCTCATCGCCCAAGTAGCTTTGCAGGAACTCGCCCGTGAGTTCCTCGAGCGCCGTCGGCGGCGGTTGAGCGGCGGCTTTCATGATTGCGCCTTAGGCAACCGCCTGCATCTTCTCGACCTCCGCGAACAGCCCCTCGAAGAGCGCGCCCGACAGGTAGCGTTCCCCGGCATCCGGCAATATGACGACGATGATCTTGCCCTTCTGATCGGGCTCGCGCGCCAGGCGCAGGGCGGCGGCCATCGCCGCGCCGCAAGAGATACCGCTCAACAGCCCCTCCTCGCGCGCGAGACGGCGCGCCATCTCGATCGATTCCTCGTTGGTTACTTGCTCGACCCGGTCGACCAGCGACAAGTCCAGATTCTTCGGAATGAAGCCGCCTCCCAAGCCCTGAATCTTGTGAGGCCCCGGAGTCAGCGGCTGACCGGCCAGAGTCTGGGTGATGACGGGCGACAAGGTGGGTTCCACGGCGACGGTGAGTATCTTCTTGCCGCGCGTGCCCTTGATGTAGCGCGACACGCCGGTGAGCGTCCCGCCCGTGCCCACGCCGCTCACGAACACATCGACTTGGCCGTCGGTGTCCTCCCAAATCTCCGGCCCGGTGGTCTTCTCGTGAATCGCCGGATTGGCGGGATTCTCGAATTGCTTCATCAGAAGATACTTGCCCGGGTTCGCAGCCGCCAATTCCTCGGCCTTGGCGATCGCTCCCTTCATTCCCTTGGCCCCGGGAGTCAGCACCAGCTTGGCGCCGAAGGCGACCAGAACCTTGCGTCTTTCCATGCTCATGGTGTCCGGCATGGTCAGAACGCAGCCGTAGCCGCGCGACGCGGCGGCGTACGCGAGCGCAATACCTGTGTTGCCGCTGGTGGCCTCGACCAGGGACATTCCCGGCTTCAATGTGCCGCGCTCTTCGGCGTCCCACACCATGGCGGCGCCGATGCGGCACTTCACCGAGTAGGCGGGATTGCGTCCCTCGATCTTGGCGAGAATGGTCGCCCCGCTGCTGGCATCCAGACGATTGATGCGGACCAGCGGCGTGCGGCCGATGGACTTCGTGTTGTCATTGAATATATTCATGGGTCACCTCATTGGCTAACCCAGGATTTTCCTCCTAAGCGCGCAAGAAAAGCCATAGAAGTTTGTTATGAGTCCCTGTCGCCAGGTTATAAGGGCGCGACCGACAGGGGTTGCGGCCGCCCGATCACGAATCCCTGCACGAAGTCGATGCCCATGCCGATCACGGCGTCGAGCGAGACCTGGTCTTCGACCTGTTCCGCGACCACGCGGAAGTTCAGGCTGCGCGACAATTCGATCATGGCCGAAACCATGGCCTGATTCACGCTGTCGCCGGCCAGATTGTTGATGAAGGAGCCGTCGATCTTCAGGTAGTCCATCGGCAGAGTCCGCAGGGTCGAAAAGGAACTCAAGCCGCTGCCAAAATCATCCAGCGCGAACTCGCAGCCCATGCCGTGCAGCACCGCGATGAAGCGTTGCGCATGATCCAGGTTGGCGACCACCGAGCTCTCGGTGACCTCGAAGCAAATGTCGCCGGGGTTCGCGCCGGTGTGATCGAAGCAATCGACCACGAACTCCAGGAATTCCGAATCGCCGAGGGTCTGCCCGGCGATGTTGAGGGCGACGCTGCGGCCCTGCGGCAGCCGCATGCCGCCGCGCCCGAGCGCCGACAGTACGGTTTGCACCACCCAGCGATCGATGTGCGGCATCAACCGATAACGCTCGGCGGCGCGGATGAACTCCGCCGTGGATGCGGCCGGTTGACCTTTCTCTCCCTCGAGGCGCACGAATACCTCGAGCGCCGGACCGCGCAAGCCGCCGGCGCGGGCGTGCACGATGGGCTGGTAGTAGAGCTCGAACTTGTTGTCGCGCAGCGCCTTCTGCAGCTTTTGCAGCCAATGAATTTCACCGCTATGCCGCGCGCTCGCCTCTTCCCGTGCGGAATACACGTGCACGTGCAGGCCGCCCTGCTTCTTGGCCACGTAGCACGCAGAATCCGCCGCGTTCATGATGTCCTCGATGGCGCCGCCGCCGCGCCCGATCTCGACCAGGCCGATGCTGACGCCGACGTTGAAGATCTTGTCCTTCCAGACGAATCGATAGTCGTTGACGGAACGCACCACGTTGTCCGCGATCTGGCGCGCCTTCTCCAGCGGGCATCCCACCAACAGCAACGCGAATTCGTCGCCGCCGATGCGGCCGACGGTGTCGGAGTCACGCACCGCCTCTTTGATGAGAGAGGCGACTTCGCGCAGCATGTTGTCGCCGGCGGTGTGGCCGCAGGTGTCGTTCACCGCCTTGAACCGGTCGAGGTCGAGGTAGCACAGCGCGTGTCCGACATTCCCGCTGTGCGCGGAATCCATGGCTTCCTGCAGCCGCCGCTCGAATTCGCGGCGATTCACCAGGCCGGTCAGCGCATCATGGCTCGCCTGATAGGTCATTTGGCGCGTCAGGCCCCGCAACTCGCTGGTGTCGTGCAACACCAGCACCAACCCCACGATGTCCTTGCCCTCGAAGCGCAGGGGCGAGACGCTGATTTCGACCGACCGTTCGGGGCCCGCGCCCGCCGGAACCAGCACGGCGCGCCGACCCATGGTCACGCGGCCTCCGGTCGCGAGGGCCTTGCGCACCGGGTCTCCCAGGGACCGGCGGTCGTTCTCATCGACCAGGGTTGCCACGTCCGCGAACGCCTTGCCCATGACCTGGTCGAAGCGCTGGCTCAGCAGAGTCTCCGCGGATTGATTGATGTAGTCGATGCGGCCTTCGGCATCGACTGTAATGACGCTTTCACCCATGGCATCGAGTGTCACCATGGCGCGCGGCCGGGGCGCCGCCGCGGCGGGCGTGGGTTCAGGCAGCATTTCGAGAGCGGTGAGCAGCAGCGCCGCATCCCCGGCGCTGTCGATCACGGTGCTTGACAGCTCCACCCGCGTCACCTGGGCCTGGGCGCCGACCAGTTCGACTTCGTAGCGCGCGGCCGCGGCTTCGCCCAGCAGCCGCCGCCGCAAGTTGTTTTGCACCAACTCGACATATTCCGGCGCGACGAAGTCCGACAAGGGCCTGCCGATCACCTCGGCCGCGCTCAAGTTCAGCAGCGCAAGGAAACGCGAGTTGGCGAACAGAATCCGCTCGCGGTGCACGAGCACGGCGTCGTGCACGGTCTCGACCAGGCGCTGGAACAATTGCTCGCGGTCCAGCAGCCGGGCGCCGCGCTGCTCCAGGGTCTCCAGCAGCACATTGACCGCGGAACCCAGCCGGCCCAGCGATTTGGGGCCGCCCTCGACGCCGATGCGCGCGGCGGAGTCGGTATCGCGCGTCAGCTCCCACACTCGCGCCGAGAACGCGTTAACGGCGCGCTCCTGGCTACGTTTCCACGCAAACAGCACACCCAGGCCCACGGCCAACACGGCCGAGGTCGAAAGCCACAGAACGACGGAAGACAAGATCAACGCGGACCTCGATAACGAAGCAAGACGACGCTTAGGATTAGAACTGGTGTTGGACTGGCGCGTCGCGAATCATCGTGCCGTCAAGAATAGCGCAAGGGGCTCGCGTACCCTGTCGAAATTGACCATAATCAGCGGCCTTAAGTTGGCTCGAGAAATCATGGATACATTCGCCGCTCGACAGCAAATGGTGGATCAACAGATCCGCACCTGGGAAGTGCTCGATCCGCGTGTGCTCGGCGCGTTGTCCGCGGTTCCTCGCGAAGCCTTCGTGCCTGCCGAGTATCGCGAGCTCGCCTTCGTCGATGCACCCATACCCATCGGCTACGGGCAATCGATGCTGGCGCCCAAAGTTCAGGGGCGCATCTTGCAGGCGCTCGGCATCAGCGCCCGGGACACGGTGCTCGAAGTCGGCACCGGCAGCGGATACCTTTCGGCCTGTCTCTCATTGCTCGGCGGCGCGACGCATACGATCGACATCCACGCCGAACTCGTCGCCATGGCCCAGGCGAACCTGCGCGCCGTCCCTGACGCCCGCGTGCAAGTCGAGGTTCGCGATGCCTTCGATGCGGCACCCTTGGGTCAGTACGATGTCATCGCCGTGACCGGATCATTGCCGATTTACGACTCCCGCTTCGAGCGGTCGCTGCGCGTCGGCGGCCGGCTGTTCGCGGTGGTGGGCACCGCGCATGTGATGGACGCCGTCCTGGTACGCCGCGTGGATGGCGACGAATGGATACGCGAAAGCCTGTTCGAGACCGTCATCGACCCCCTGATCAACGCCACGGCGGCGCAGAAGTTCGTGTTCTGATGATCAAGGACCTGAGCCCCCGCGAATTCCTGGATCGGCGCCAAGGCGGCGCCGATATGCTGCTTCTGGACGTGCGCGAGGACTGGGAGACCCAGCTCGCGCCCGTGCCGACCGAGGTGCTGCACATCCCCATGGGACAGATTGCCGAGCGGCTTGGCGAGCTCGACCCGCTGAAGGAAACGGTGGTGATCTGCCGTTCCGGCGGCCGCAGCCTCGAAGTGGCCCGTTTCCTGTCCAACCGCGGCTTCGCGTCGGTGTCCAATTTGGCCGGGGGGATTCTGGCCTGGTCCGCCGACCTGGACCCTCGAATTCCGCGGTATTGACAGGTGATATAGTTATATATAACACTATATAACCATGAAGCGATTACTGACTTTACTGGCCCTTTGCGTGACCGCCACCGCTGCACCGGCTGCGGATCTCCTGGCCGTCTACCAGCGTGCGCTGCAGAACGATCCCCAGCTGCGCGAGGCCGAAGCGACTCGCCTGGCCGCCCTCGAGGCCAAGCCACAGGCGCTCTCGGCCCTGCTGCCGCAGCTCTCGGGAAGCGGCGTCGTGACCCGCGAACGGGACACAGGTTCGACCAACACTACCGAACCCGTCAGCGCTCCGGGCCAGCCCACCGTCCTGGAGAGCTTTCCCTTCGATGGCAGGGTCGATACCACCACGCATCGCTACGGCGTCGACCTCAAACAGAATGTGTTTCGCTGGGAGAACTGGGTGGCACTGAAGCGAGCGGACGCCCAGGTGGCCCAGGCCGAGGCCGACTACCAGGCCGCCCGGCAAGATTTGATGGAGCGGGTCGCGGAACGCTACTTCGATGTGCTCTCCGCACAGGACGATCTCGAAGCCCAGCAAGTCGCTTTGGTCTCGATCGAGCGCCAACTCGCCCAGGCGGAGTCGCGCTATGCAATCGGACTGATCGCCGTCACCGATGTGGAAGAGGCGCGGGCCGCCCACGACAGCGGCGCGGCTGCCGTGATTGCGGCCAAGCGCACGCTCGCCTCCAATCAGGAACTATTGCGTGAGATCACCGGCGACGCCTTCGACACGCTGGCGCGACCCATCGAGCCGTTCGAGCTGGCGACTCCCGACCCCGTCAGCGAGGATCGCTGGGTGGAAATGGCGCTTCAGCAAAATCTGGCGCTGGTCTCCAGCCGTCTCGCGGCCGACATCGCCCGCGAGAACGTCAGCGCCGCGCGCGGCGGCCATTTTCCCTCTCTGGACCTGGTCGGCAGCCGCTACAAGGAGTCCAGCAACGGCGTCGACACGTTCACCGACGGCACCTCCGCGGGCGGCACCACCCTGGATCAGCAACAGCGGACCATCGGCCTGCAGTTGACCTTCCCCATCTACTCCGGAGGCATGGTGTCCTCGCAGGTGCGCCAGGCGGTCTACCTGCACCGGGCCGCCAAGGAGAGAGTGGAACGGGTGGCGCGTCAAACCGAGCACGACGCGCGCGACTCCTATCTGGGCGTGCTGTCGGAAATCTCGCGGGTCAAGGCGTTGCGCCGGGCGGTCGAGTCGAATGCGACTTCGCTGCATGCGACCGAATCCGGCTATGAGGCGGGAACACGCACCGCGGTTGACGTTCTGCAATCGCGGCAACTCTGGGTGCAGGCGCAGACCGACTATGCCCGCAGCCGCTACGACTACATGTTGAATGTGATCAAGCTGCAACAGGCGGCCGGCACTCTGTCCCAGCAAAGTCTCGAGAAACTCAACAGCCTGTTCAGGGACGCGCCGCAGCCGGCAACTGCTCAATGAGTTCGAGCAGCCGAGCGACGCTGCCGCGATTCGACTCGATGATGCGCCGTGCGATGGCTCCCATGCGGCGCCGCTCTTGCGGATCGGCAAGCAGGCGGGTGAGCGCCGCCGCAAGTTCGCGCGCATCCTTCACCTCGAGCGCCGCGCCCTCGGCGAGCAGCAGGCGGGCGATCTCCGCGCCATTCGCGTAGGAAGGGCCGGTCAACACCGGAAGTCCGAGCGCCGCCGGCTCGAGCAGATTGTGGCCTCCGACCGGCACCAGGCTGCCGCCGACGAATGCCGCGTCGGCCGCCGAGTACAGCGCCGCAAGTTCGCCCACGGTGTCCACCAACATCACTCGGGTGGCCGCGTCCGGCGCGATGCCGCCGCTCCGCCGCGCGAACTTCACACCGCGGCGATTCAATAGCTCGGCGACCGTTTCGAACCGGTCCGGATGTCTCGGCACCAGCAGCAACAGGGCCTCGGCCGGCAATTCCGCGTGCGCCGCGAGCACCTGCTCCTCTTCTCCGGCGTGGGTACTGCCGGCGATCCAGATGGGCCTCGCGCCGCCCAGAGACTCGCGCAGCGCTTGCCCTTCGCCCGACACTGCCGCGCCGATCTCCACGTCGAATTTGATGTTGCCAACCACGCGGATCGAGGAACCGGGCGCCCCGATCGCGATGAAGCGCTCGGCATCCTCCCGGGTCTGCGCCGCTATGAGCGAGGCGGCCGAGAACAGTCCGCGCGCGAGACCGCCGAGGCGCCGGTAGCGCGCAACCGATTTCGCCGACAGCCGCGCGCTCGCGAGCAGCAGGGGCACACCGCGCCTTTGGCACTCCTTGAACAAGTTGGGCCACAGTTCGGTTTCCAAGATGATGCCGAGCCGCGGCCGTATGCGGTCGAGGAATCGTGCCACCGCCGCCGGCGTGTCGTAGGGCAGATAGCGCACATTCACGGCGTCGCCAAACAGGCTCCTTGCGCGTGCCCTTCCGGTAGGAGTCGCGCTGGTGAGCACCATCGGCGTCTCCGGATAGCGCACCCTCAATGCGCGCACCAGCGTTGCGGCCGCCGATACTTCCCCCAGGCTCACCGCGTGCAGCCAGATGGACCCTGTGGAACTCGCGCCGCCGCGTCCGAAGCGCTCGCCCAGACCCTGCCAGTAGCTGCGGTCGCGCAGGCCGCGCCATAAAACGGCGGCGAAGGCGAACGGCACGGCAAGGTAAATCGCCAGCGAATACAGCCGCCGCATCATTCTTTGACATACCCCGACATAAACCACTCCCAGGCATCCTCCGAGAAATGCCCGATCTTGACCAGCGAGCGCCGGAACCGCTGCAAGTTGCGTGCGGCCCAGCTTCCCCGCGCGCGCAAGCGGCCGCGATCGAAATCGATCACTGTCACGGCCCCCTTCGCGTCCAGCAATATATGGTGCGCATTCAAGTCCGCATGATCGACGCCTGCGCGGTGCAGGCGTCCGACGGCGGCGCCCACCGTGTGCCACCGCTGCGCAGGCAAAGCACCCCTTGCCAGCAACGCGCTCAAGGGCTCAGCGCCCGCGATGCGCTGTGTGATCAAATCGCAGCGATAAAGGAGCCCGCTTCTTCGATAGCGGGCGGCGACGGGCTTGGGCACCGGCAGCCTGTACTCGGTCAGCAGGTCGAGCAGCCGCCACTCGGCGAAAGCACGCACACGCGCCTCGCCCGTCCACACGTAGCGGTCCTTCGACAGGCGCGCGATGAATCCGCCGCGGCGAAAGTGGCGCAGCGCCCATTGACGCGCGCCCGACGCGATGAACCACGCCGAGCCGCGGCCGCCGGCCGCGTCCTGCAGCTCGCCTCGCCTGCGCCAGTACTCCGGGTCGAAGAGCGCCTCCTGCGCACTCTGCGGCAGATTGCCAATGCAGGCCGGATCAGACAGCATGGCGCCGCTCATAGTGGCAATGCGTCGGCTGTTATCCACCATACGATGACCTTAAATTTCAAACCGCCGCTGCAGAATGTGTGTCTGCTGCGCCTGTCCGCAATTGGCGATACCTGCCACGCGGCGGCGGCGCTGCGAGCCTTCCAAACGGCGTGGCCGGAGACCCGGTTCACCTGGATCATCGGCAGGCTCGAGGCGAAGCTGATGACGGCGATTCTCCCTGAGATCGAGTTTATCATCTTCGATAAGAGTAGAACTCTCGGCGAGCTGCGCCGCCTTCACGCCGGATTGCGCGGACGGCGCTTCGATCTTTTGCTCGATCTTCAACTGTCGTTCCGCGCGAGCCTGGTCAGCAGCCTGGTTCGCGCGCCGATCAAGCTCGGCTTCGATCGGCTGCGTGCGCGCGAGTTCCAGTGGTGGTTCACCAATGCGCGCATCGCGCCCGCGGCCTCCGAACACGTGCTCGACTCGTTCATGGGATTCGTGCGGGCGTGCGGCATCGAGCCGACGGCGCCGCGCTGGGACCTCAAGCTGCCGGCGCAGGCGCTCGAGTACGCCCGCGGCATCGTCGCCGACTCAACGCCCACCCTGCTGATCAGCCCCTGCTCCAGCCACACGGCGCGAAACTGGCCGGCGGAGCGATACGCCGCCGTCGCGGACTACGCCGCCGCCACGCACGGCATGCGCGTGGTGCTGGTCGGGGGCCGCAGCGCCGTCGAGTCTCAAATG
>JBARBX010000012.1:0-3710 GCA_049793535.1 Steroidobacteraceae bacterium
CTCACGGAACGCTTCCCCGAACGCGTCCTCGGCTGGAAGACGCTGGGAGCCTTGCTGGCGGCTGACGCACGCTCTGACGAGGCCGTCGCCGCCATGCAGACGGCCGTGCGGCTTAGCCCCAACGACGCGGAGACTCACAGCAATCTGGGATCGGCGTTGATCAAGGCGGAGCGCTTCGACGAGGCGCACGCCGCCTTAAGTCAGGCGGTGCAGATCGACCCTCGATTCGCGGCGGCCTACGCTCATTTCGCGTATCTGTACGAACTGCAGGGACGCTATGCCGAGGCGGAAGCCAGCCTGCGCAGCGCGATGGCGCTGCGCACCCGCGATTCCAGCACCAGCGAGGTTCTGCAGCATACGACTCTGTTGTTCATGCTGAGCCACAATCCCAGCCTGGATGCGGACTCCTTGTTTGCCGAGCATTGCCGGGTGGGCGCGCTCCTGGAAGGCAAGCTGCGCGCAGCCTGGCCGCGGCACCCGAACCTGAAGGACCCGGACCGGCGCCTCAAGATCGGATTCGTCTCGGCCGACTTTCGCAACCACGCGGTCGCCACCTTCATCGAGCCAGTACTCGCGCAACTGCGGAAACTTGATGCGCTGGAACTGTACAGCTACTACAACCACGAGACCGAGGATCACGTCACTGCGCGCCTGCGCGGCTACTTCGCGCACTGGCGCCCCATCTTCGCGCTGTCGGACCTCGAGTTGACGAAACAAATCATGGACGACCGCATCGACATTCTGCTCGATCTTTCGGGCCACACCTCGTTCAATCGGCTGCGTGCCTTCGCCCACAAACCGGCGCCGCTGCAGATTAGCTGGATCGGCTACCCGGGCACGACGGGACTTCGCGCCATGGATTACTACCTCGCCGATCGGCATTTTCTGCCGCCGGGGGTATTCGACCGGCACTTCACCGAAAAGCTGGTGTCGCTCCCGGCAGGCGCCCCCTTCAGGCCGGACGAATTCGCATCACCCATCCAGGAGTTGCCGGCGCTGCGGGCAGGCAATCTCGTTTTCGGCAGCTTCAATCGCGTGGGCAAGATCAATGCCGCCACCGTCGGCCTCTGGGCGCGGCTGCTGCGCGCCCTGCCGGAATCCAAGATGCTGATCGCGGGCATTCCGACGGACGGCGGTCGCAACCAACGGCTGGCCGACTGGTTCGCCGCGGAGGGCATTCCCCTCGAGCGATTGCGCTTCCACGGGCGCTGCGCCATGGACGCATACCTCGCTCTGCATCATCAGGTGGACATCTGTCTGGACACCCTTCCCTATTCCGGAGGCACGACTACTTATCACGCCTACTGGATGGGGGTGCCGACGTTGACGGTCGCCGGGTCGACACCGGCCTCACGCCAGGGCGCCGCCGTCATGAACCAAGTGGGCCTGGACAGCTTCGTGGCCAGGGACGCCGCCGACTTCGTGGCCAAGGGCGTCGAGTGGGCGGGTCGCCTCGCAGAGCTGGCGGAGGTGCGCCTGTGCTTGCGCGAGCGTTGGCAGCAGTCGCCGATTCGCGCGCCGGACGTCATCGCGAACAGTCTCGAGCGGGCGTTTCGACACATGTGGTCGAGATGGTGCGCCGGGCTGCCCTGCGAACCCTTCGAGATCGACGCTTCCGAACCTATCCGCCGAGGAGTGGGCCATCACTAACCCCGCATCAAAACCGATCTACGTCACACGCCCCGAGTTGCCGAATCTCGAGGAGTTCATTCCTTATTTACGCGAGATCTGGGACTCCAAGGTGCTGACCAACGGCGGCCCGTTCCATCAGCGCTTCGAACGGGAGCTGTGCGACTACCTGGGCGTCAAGCACATCGCGCTGTTCGCGAATGCGACGATCGCGCTGGTCACCGCCCTGCAGGCGTTGCGCATCACCGGCGAGGTGATCACCACCCCCTATTCATTCGTGGCGACCGCGCACTCCCTGCTCTGGAACGGCATCAAACCCGTGTTCGTCGATATCGATCCCGACACCCTCAATCTGGATCCGAAGAAGATCGAGGCCGCGATCACCCCGCAAACCACCGCCATCATGCCGGTGCACTGCTACGGCCACCCCTGCGATGTGGAGCGGATTCAAGCCATCGCCGATACCTACGGCTTGAAGGTCATTTATGACGCGGCGCACGCTTTCGGAGTGGAATGCCATTGCGGCAGCGTGCTCGCGCATGGCGATCTGTCGGTCCTCAGCTTTCACGCCACCAAGGTGTTCAACACCTTCGAGGGCGGCGCCATCATCTGCCCCGACGAGAAAACCCGCCAGCGCATCAACTACCTGAAGAATTTCGGTTTCGCCGACGAGGTGACGGTCGTTGCGCCGGGCATCAACGGCAAAATGAGTGAGTTCAATGCGGCGCTCGGTGTGCTGCAGCTCAAAGGCATCGACCGGGCGCTGGCGGACCGCAAGGCCCTCGACGAACACTATCGATCGGTGCTCGAGCACGCGCCGGGTGTGCGCTGCATCGGCAGCGCGGGCGAAACGCGCGCCAACTATGCGTACTTCCCAATTCTGGTTCAGCCGGACTACCCGCTGAGCCGCGACGCCCTGTATCAGGCGTTCCGCGACAGCGACATTCTGGTGCGCCGTTACTTCTTCCCGCTGATCAGCGACTTTCCCATGTATCGCGGACTGCCCTCGGCGTCGCACAAGAACCTGCCGGTGGCGCGCAAGGTGTCGCAGCAGGTGCTCTGCCTGCCGATCTACCCCGGGTTGGGACACGACCAGGTCGATCGCGTTCTGGATCTACTCCTGCGACAGGGCAAGGTCGGCGCTGCCGTCGGGATGCTTTGACGTGATACAAACCCAATTTCTCGGTCATGCCTGCCTGCGCTTCAGCGGCGCCGGCGGCGCTCTCATTTGCGATCCCTGGCTCGCGACCGTGCCGATCTACGGCAATACGGCCGTGAAATATCCCTTTCTGCCCGACGATAAGCTGGACGCCGCTCTCGACGTCACCCACGTCTACATCAGTCATCATCACGAGGACCACTTCCACGTCCCCACGCTCGATCTGTTTGCGCGCGACACGACGCTGCTGATTCCCGCTTTCGAGTACGTCGACCACCCTCGCGCCGGCAGCATGCGCCGAACTCTGCAGCGAATGGGATTCACGAAAGTGATGCCTCTGCGCTCCTGGGAGACGCTCGAACTCGACCTCGGGGAGCCGCTGCGGCTGACACTGATACCGAGCGCGAAGAGCCGTTGGCACGACTGGGAAAACAGCGGCTTGATCCTGAAATCCGCGGATTGGACGGCGCTGAATCTCAACGACAACCTGGTCGATGACGACCTTCTAGAACAGATTCAGCTCTGTGCCGGCCGTCCCGACGCGGTGTTCGTGCAGGGGTTTCCGTCCACGGAATTTCCGGGCAGCTTCGATTTCTCGGTGCGGGAAAAAATCCGCATCGGCCGCCAGAAGCGCGGCAACGTCGATCAGGCGGAGCTCGTGATTCGAAAGCTGGCGCCGCGCTCGGTGACCCCCATCGCCTGCGACATCGCCTGGCATCGGCGCCAGGACCTGTATCGAAACTACTCCGACAAGCCGACCCCGTCGCTATTCGGCCCCATCCTCGAACGACGCGGATTGCTGGCAGGAACCCGCTACCTGGAGCTTGGACCGGGCGACTTCCTCGACATCGCCGCGCTTACGCTGCGGCGGTCGTACGGACGCCTGAACTACGCCGGATTTCGCCGCCGGCTGCGCAAAAAG
>JBARBX010000013.1:0-3811 GCA_049793535.1 Steroidobacteraceae bacterium
ATCTCACGGATTCAATTGCGCGTACTTACCTGAACGGCAACCCGCTGCTGCCCTGGGCACCCGGGCAGAGCGTCGGCCAGAGCGCGAGCGGTGTGGGAGCGGGTTACAGCGCCTACGGCCGAACGTACACCGTGGGAGCGTCGTACCAGTTCTGACGCGCATGAATCCGAGCCGTTGCTTGTGATTCATGATCATGCTATTGAAGTGAGTAGAAGTCGAACCGCGTAACCCACGCAGGGGAGCCGCATGAAGCTAATTTCGTCCTTGATTGTCTGTCTGGCGCTGTCGGCGTGCGCCACCGACTACGCGTCGCAGCTTTCCGAATCCGATTACGGCAGGCATGGCTTGCATCTTTCGGAAGGAAACGTGGATCCGACACTGCTGATGAACGGTATCTATGCGTCGAAGCAGATGAACGGTCCAAATACGCTGGGGTCGTTCTGCGTAACCGCCTATCGTTGTTCACAACAATCGCCACTGTGGGCGTCCGGGTCAGTTCCGTAGCGAGTAAACGAGCGGCCGCGGAATTTCGCTAAGCCACGGGCGACAATGCCGGTTAGCGTTTGGACTCCAGCAGCACCTTCCCGCTCAAATTCACGCCGTCGAGCGCGCTCACCTCGAGCAGCGCTTCGAAGGGCAGGGCTGCGTCGGCCAGCGCGCCGAGCTCCGTGAGCTTCTCCGGATTGGTGAAGGTCTCCGCCGTTTGTCTCACGCCTTCATCGCGGGTTCCGGAAATCACCACGATGAGATTGCCGCCCGGGCCGCGAAAACTCGAAAAGAATCCGTAGTCGCGATACGCGGATTCCTTGCCGCTGTTCTGCGGTGCCCCGATGTTCTGGCTCGCGGTCTGGCTGATGTAAAGATGCTTGGTTCTGGTGTCGATGATCTCATCGTACGATCCGCCGATCGTGAACCGTGAACCCGAGAACACCAGCCGCTCGAGGATGCCGAGCCCGCTCAAGTACCCGATGTAGACGATGTCGGCGGACTTGAGAGCGGCCGGAGTCACATCGGACATAACGCTCAAGCTCACGTGCCGCCTGCCCGCGCCCAGCACGGGCATGACATTGCGCAAGGCAAACGCGGTGGAGGTGGGCAGGTAGCGCAACCCGACGTCCATGTACTTATCGGCGACCTCGGGATGCTGCTGCACGAAGTTGTCCAAATCGCTTTTCGAATTGACCGAGAACTCGCGAATCAAGCGCTTCACTTCCATCGATGGATCGGTTTCGCCGATCAGGTAGTAGTCGCCCACCACGACCATGAGCGGGCGGTCGTCCTTGAGGAGGGCCGACCAGATCGGATTTGCGCGCGCGCGCTCGAGCTCGGTGGGCGAGGCCTGCCAGCGCAGAACGCCGACGGCGATGATCAACGCCAAAGCGCCGCCCCCCAAGGCCGCAAGGGCAGCGACGCCGGCCGTTCGCGGCACCCACGGGCGGCTTGGCTTGGATCGTGCCTTCGCTGCGCTCAGGATCAACCGATATTCACCGCGCGGGATGTGCAGAGGAGTAATCCCCTCACCGCCCTGAGCGGCATAGAACTCCTCGAGAGTGCGGCGCAGCTTGTGGACGTAGACGCGCACCAGGGCGTCCTGTGATACGTCGAATTCCGGACCCTTGCCGAAGACCTCGATGGCGAGGGTGATCTCCTTGGGCGATTCACCCGCCAGCGAGCGGGCGGCCAGATAGTCGAATAGCCGGCGCATCCTGGCTTCGCCGAGCACGCCGCTCGCTTGAACTCGCCTCGTCTCCTGCTCCAGGGTGTTGATCGGGTCCATGGCGCCGGCAGTTTAACGTCAATTAACCTCACTCAAAACAGTAAATTACGTGAAAAGGCGCGGTGTTCGAGTAGCCTTCGGTGGTGCGTCTCCTCCTCGTCCTCGCCGCGTCGGCCTGCCTCATGGCCGCGGTGTGGCTGCGCTTGTCGGCGCTCGAGGGGCACCTGCTGCGGGCAGATCCCAACGTCCTGCCGAGCAACCCCGCTCTCATAGGCTTCGCCCTCGATCGGGGCCGCGCGCTGTTCGAGGTGCATTGCGCCGCCTGCCATGGGACCGAAGGACAGGCCGATCCTGCGCGCGGCATTCCCAGCCTGCTCGATGCGGACTGGCTGTACGGAACCGGGCTGGTGAGCGACATCGAGCAAGTCGTGAAGTATGGGATACGTTCCCACCGCCCAAAGGCCTGGAACCTCGCGCTGATGCCGGCCTATGCCACGCCTCGACCCGATGCAAGAAGTAGCGCGATCGTGCCGCTATCTCCGGGGAACATACGCGATCTGGTCGAATTTCTATTCACCGAACAGGGACACAAGGCCGACCCGGCGGCGGCGGCCCGCGGTGCGCGGCTGTTTGCCGGGTCAGGGGGCTGCTACGACTGTCACGCGTCGGACGCCAAAGGGGATTCGGCCATCGGCGCACCGAATCTCACGGATGCAATCACCCTGTACGGGGACGGCAGCCGCGAGTCCCTGACGATGTCCATTTCTTATGGCCGGCATGGCATGTGCCCCGCCTGGGCAGGCCGCATCACTCCGGCAGGCATCCGCGAGCTGGCGCTGTTCGTCCATTCCCTCTCTCACCCGCACGGAGTTCGATGATGACCGGCAGCCGGCGATCCTTTGTCTTCATGGGCAGCGGCGCGCTGCTCGGATTGTTGATGGCGGGTTACTCGCTGTTCACGGCGCGCGGTACCTCCACGCTCACCGTTCCGCCCGAAGACGTGGCGCTGGTCAATCAGCAGCCCATTTCGCGCAGCGATTATTTGCTGCAGCTGCAAACCTTGTATGGCGTGGACTTGGCGCATGCGACCCCCGCGCAGCGCAAAAAGGTCTTGGACGACATGATTCGCGAAGAATTATTCGTCCAGAGAGGCAAGGAACTGGACGTTGCCTCCACCGACCCCGATGTGCGCACCGCCATGGTCAGCTCGGTGGAGCAGGAAATCGCGGCCGATGCTGTCACCTCGCAGCCGAGCGATGCAGAGCTGCGCGGCTACTATGCCGCACATCGGGCGCGCTACGCGAGCGAGGGCGTCATGACCGTGCGGGACTATGTATTCGCTGCGGGTAGCGCGAAGGCGGCGGCCGAAGCGGCCGCGGCACTTCGATCCGGCCTTCCGACGCCTGCGCAGTTGGCCCAGTGGGGAGCGTCGGACTCCGCAAAGACAGGCGACGAGGAATTCTACTTTGCCGCGAAGATCCATCTGGGGGACGCGCTGTTCGAGGCCGCGCGAGACTTGCCCGACGGCGGGGTCTCGGCGCCCATGGACCGCGCGGACGGCATCCATGTGCTCTACATGCTCAAGAACAAACGGCCGGTTCCCTTCGATTTCGCCGCGGCACGCGATCAAGTCCTGACCGACTTCCGCAACGACGCCATCGGCCATCTGCGCACCGGCGACGAGACGTTCCTGCGTAAGCGCGCGAATGTCCTGATCGCGGACGACGTTCGGTGAGACGGCGGTACGCAGCGACGCAGCGACTGCTGATCTGGATGTGGGCGGCAGCGCTCTTCGGCGCCGCCGCGGCGCATGCGCACACTCGCAGCCAATCCCATTCGGTCTGGGAAATCAAGGGCGACGAAGTCGATCTGGTGATGACCATTCCGGTGCTGGAGGCGGACCGCGTGTCGAACGATGGAGGCGCGCCGTCCGACGATCGCCTGAAGGCCTACTTGACCGAGCGCGTGTACCCATTGGCGGGGGGCAAGCGCTGCCCCGTGGTGCCGCCGGTTCAGACGCTGTCGGCGGCCGCGGGCTTTCGAAAGTTCGACCTTACCTTCAAGTGCGCCACGCCGAACGACCTGCAGGTGCAC
>JBARBX010000014.1:0-8569 GCA_049793535.1 Steroidobacteraceae bacterium
GGAGGAAATTGATCGGCATCCACACCGGTCCGCGCCAATTGGAGTTCCCGCCAAACAGGCCGCTGTGCGATTCCGCCGGCCAGTACGCCACTTCGTAGGTCCGGCCGCCGGTTTGGTAGCGATAGGGATTTTGCGCGTGAGCCTTTGACAGCGAACGAACGCCTTGATTCGACAGGAACTGGTTCTCATCCAACATCCGCCTCAACAACGCCTTCATTCGGTGGCCGCGCAGCATGGACAGCAGCTTGCGATCCTCCGTTCCGCTGATCCTCCAGTCGGAGATCAGGGCGGCGAGCTTGGGGCGGTGTTGCAGATACCACTCCATCCGCGAGGCAAATTCCGGCAGCTTGGCAAATACCTCCGAATCCAACACTTCGACGGCCAGCAGCGGGAGCAACCCAACGACGGACTGGATTTTCATCGGCACATTCTCTCCGTCCGGCAGGTTCAGGTGATCGTAGTAGAATTGGTCCGCCTCGTCCCACAGTCCCAGCTTCTCCTCGCCGGTATCGTTGATGGCGCTCGCGATGCTCAGAAAATGCTCAAAAAATTTCGAGGCGATGTCCTCGTAAACATGATTGTGCTGCGCAAGCTCGAGCGCGATGCGCAGCAAGTTCAAGCAATACGTCGCCATCCAGCTTGTCCCGTCCGCCTGGCTGATGAAGCCGCCCGTCGGCAACGGCTGACTACGGTCAAAACAGCCGACGTTGTCCAGCCCGAGGAACCCTCCCTGGAATATGTTTCGCCCATGTTCATCCTTGCGGTTGACCCACCAGGTGAAATTCAACAGCAATTTTTGGAATACGCGCTCCAGAAACTTCAGGTCGCCCGCATCCTCGGGATCGGCGTCCTGGCGATGCCGGCGGTCTATCTGGAACACCCGGAATGCCGCCCAGGCATGCACCGGCGGATTCACATCGCCGAATGCCCACTCGTACGCCGGCAACTGGCCGTTCGGGTGCATGTACCATTCGCGCGTCAACGTGACTAGCTGACCCTTGGCGAATTCCACGTCAATCTCCGCCAGCGCCAAACAGTGAAACCCCAAGTCCCATGCGGCGAACCATGGGTATTCCCACTTGTCCGGCATCGAGATCACTTCGGCGGCGTTCAGGTGCTTCCAGTCATGGTTGCGGCCATGCTTGCGCTCCGGCGGCGGCGGCGGTTGGGTTGAGTCGCCCTCCAGCCAGCACTGCACGTCATAGAGAAAGAATTGTTTGCTCCAGATCATTCCGGCAAATGCTTGGCGTTGCACCAGTCGGGCGTCGGGATTGCCGATCGAGCGCTGCAGATCGGTGTAGAACGCATCGGCTTCACTGCGTCGTGCAGCGAATACGGCAGCGAAGTCCACCCATGGCTTGCCGGCGGATTCTGAGTCCGATTTCGCCAACCGCAACCGCACCGCGACCGATTGCCCGGCCGGTACGCTCATGTCATAAAGCGCACCCGCCTTGGTGCCGGTACGACCGGGATTCACTGCCGATTTGTTTCCGTGCACCACATAGTCATGGAACGCGTCTTTGAAGAAGCCTGGGGCATCCGGTTGGCCGTAATGCCGACGAGCGTTGGTTTCGTTGTCGCAAAAAAGCAGCGCCGGCGTGCCGTCGCAGTCGAGCCGGTGTTGGCCGAGCGTGTCATGTTCGATTTTGATGGCGCCATGATCCACCGACAACCGGTGCGGGCGCCCGTTCGGCCGCCATGACCACGTGTTGCGGAAACACAGTTGCGGCAGCAATGCCAGCCTCGCCGCTTCCGGCCCGCGATTATGCACCGTCACCAGGATCAGTATGTCATCCGGCGAGGCTTTGGCATATTCCACAAACACATCGAAGTACCGGTCCGCATCGAACAAGCCGGTGTCGAGCAATTCAAATTCCGGCCGATCCACACCGCGTTGCCGGGACTCATCGATGAGGCGCTGGTAGGGAAATTCCGCCTGCGGATACTTGTACAGCATTTTCAGGTAGGAGTGACTCGGCGTGGCATCGAGGTAGTAATACAGCTCCTTCACGTCCTCCCCATGATTGCCTTCGGCATTCGTCAGGCCGTAGAGTCGTTCCTTCAGGATCGGATCCCGCCCGTTCCACAGCGCCAGCGAGAAGCAGACCTGCTGCCAGTCGTCGCTCAAGCCGGCGATGCCATCTTCCCCCCAACGATATGCACGGCTGCGCGCGTGGTCATGCGGAAAATATTCCCACGCGCTGCCGCCCGGCGAATAATCTTCGCGCACCGTACCCCACTGCCGTTCCGATAAGTAAGGTCCCCAGTGGCGCCAGTTTTGCTTGCCGGTCTGATCGTCCGCCATACGCCGCCTCTCGGCGCCGATGGATGTTGACTCTGGAAGGTGCGGCATGTGATAAGCCGCTCAGACGGGTCGCCCCAGCGCAACCCAACTCGCCTCAATGACCATGTACGCCGAAAGCGCCTGGATATACGCCCTGCCCACCAAATGCCTGGTCCGGTCGAACCAGACCAGACCGATCAAGCAAAGGTCGATTACTATCAGGCAATAGGTCTGAGATAAGGACTGTCTTACGTCGAACCAATAACCGAACGTTCGCGCCAGACCCGCCGGCAGCAATATAAGGGCGATGCAGATCATGTAGCGCATGTGCGCCGCCACTTGGTGCTTCTTTATCTGAACTATCGCCGAGCAATAAAATATCCCAAGCAGTGCAAGCTGGGAGATGGATAGAAACTCCGCCGCGAGCGCCGAGCCTGAGCGCATGCCGTCGGCCAGATGCTCGCGATATTCCTTGTGAATCATCGCAACCGCCGATACCACGATCAATGGCATCAATACGTATGAAATCCGGCCAAAGACTCGATGAACCCTAAATGCCCCGCGCCGAATCGCCAGAGGCTGGACAACCAATAAGGCGATCCAAGCAAACAGCAGCAGCGCGTGCAGGTGGACCGGAACTGTAATGGATGGGTCGAAGTGGGGGATCGCCGATAAATAAGGAATCCAGAACCCGGCGATAAATATCAGCGGCAGTACCAGCAGATAGTACCCGATGTTGCGATAGGCGCTCTCCATGTGCGGTAGCCGAGTCGAACCCTTCGCTACCATGCCCGTTCTCCGTCTGCGCCGGCATCATCTTTGGCGTCGCTCATTGCGTCAAGGTACAGCCAAAGTTCGCCGGTTTCCACCAGGTGGGCACCTGTTAACTGCATTGATGCACGGCGAGACATTCCCCCTCGCGATTTCTCGCGAAGGGGGAAGGTGTACCGAGGGAAGGGTCAGCCTAACGCGGCGAGGACGCTAGTAATCATTTCTGTTGACTGAACCGTGGCAAATCCCGACACCCTTGTCGCTGTAAGTGGACCCGCCGCCTGTCTGTGCAGGGTCCTTCAGTGCCGACTCGAAATCCCACTTGTAGCCGTTCGGATCAAGCGTCAGGGCCATCACGCCCCAGAATTGCCCGCTTGCCGCCTCGAGATTCGCTGCGTTGAATTGCGCGCCGGCGTCGGCGGTTGAGCTGGTGCTTGCGACGACCGCATCGAGCGTCTCGCCGCCGGTGCCCACGATGAATTCGCGGATGCCCTTGCGTGGATCGTAATTGCCGGAGGGGTCAAGGGGGCGGTAGCGGGCATAGAGGTGGTCGTGTCCGTTCAGCACCAGGTCGGCTCCGTACTGGTAGAGCAGTTTCCAAAAGCCCAGAGCAGTCGGGCCCTCGGGTACGGCAAGGCTGTCGGCGGCGCTGTACGAGGGTTGGTGCCAGTAGGCGAGTGTGCATGCGGAGTGATTCTCGGCGAGATCCTTTTTCAGCCATGCGAGTTCGGCGGCAATCCAGGCACCCGTGCAGCCGCCCGGCTGTGTCTCGCACTCTATATTGAGCGAGATAAGGTGCCACGCGCCCAGATTGTAGGAATACCAACCCTCTCCGACTCCGACCGGGCCTCCCGCCGGCACCAGGCTGTTTCCAAGGCCGCCTGTTTGCTCAAAGTGCCCCGCCTGGCCATCCGAATACGGGACGGGTTGGGTGAAGGTACCGCCAGTGTCAGGATTGTTGGCGATCGTAGCCGTCATCATGGTTCCATCGGCATTGTGCTGGACGCCGTTGAAGTAGGAGAAGTAGCCGTAGCCTGCAACGCCGATCGCGCCGTGCTCCATATAAAACTCGTGGTTGCCAGGCGCGGGCCGCGTGATGGATTTGAAAGCGCCATACGTCAATTCGTACGAGTTCTCAAAGTCCGAATATTGGCCTACCTGGTATTGCTCATCGCCGACGAGTGCGACGAGGTCGGGCTTCATATTCTCAATTTGCTTCGCAGTGGCCGCCTGGGATGCGTTCAGATTCTGAACGGAGTCCCCGTCGCAGTTTTCACCCGCCTTCTCACCACTCGGCTCCTCGCCTGGCTGGCAAGCGACATCGCCAACCACCGCCAGCACGGGCGAGCGGCCGATCCTTGCGTAAGGCCACGTATTGTCCGGCGTCGGACTGCCGTAAGGCCAATGATTGCCGTTGAAGTCCTGACCCTGTGAGTCTTGATTTTGCGCCTGAGCGCCTGCTGCGAATGCCAGTGCCAAGGCACTCGCGCCGATGAGCGCAGCCGCTCGGACCCTTCCCGCGATCGTCTTCATGCGGCTCCTCCGGTTCGGATTTTTGGTTGGATGGTTGCCAGAGGGGTCGTTTTTATCCCTTCAATATTTCTGTTGTATGTCGGATATGTGACAAGGCCGCGACATTGACTACACGCGGGCTTCGCGGAATCCCCACCCCGCCCGGTTTGCAGGCGACGCGGCGCTTAAGCGTAGCGAAACAGCGCCTTGAAACCAAAGTCCATGTGCTGCTGAATATGGCAGTGAAACAGCGTGAGGCCGGGCTGGTCGGCGACCAGATCCACGGAGGCGCGCCCAAATGCGCGAACGATCACCGTATCCTTCATGATGCCGGCAGTCGGCTTGCCGTTGTGTTCGACAAGCTCGAAGCGATGCCGATGGATGTGCAGCGGGTGAGAATCGTCACTGCGATTGTGAAACACCAGCCGGTAGCGACCTCCCTGCCGGAACACGAATTCCCGTTCATGCGGGTATTCCTTGCCGTTGATGAGCCAGTGATTGATCCCATGGAGACCGCCGGGCACTTTTTCAAATACCATATCAATGATCTGGTCCGGGGCGGGATGCGCAGCGGCCTGACCAAAAATCGTATAGTCCCAGCGAGCCTGCTGAGGAGGAAGCCATTGCGCGCGCTGGTGCTGATCGGCGTACTCCACCACGATACCCATGCCGGAGCGGCGCGCGACATCGCGCAGCGCTCCTAAAATCCAAACACCCGGTCGATTCATCTCCACGATTGCGTCCACGCGCTCGCCGGGGGCAATCTCAATGACGTCGACCGGCTGAGGCAAGGGCACGGGATTGCCGTCGAGGGCAACCACCTGAAACCGATGTCCCGAAAGAGCTACGCGATGAATTTGCGACGCACTGGCGTTGAGCAGGTGCATCAGGATGCGCTGACCCGAACGCACGCGCAGCGGTTCCCCCGCACCCAGCATTTTGTCGTTGATCGAGTAAAGAGGAGCGCTGACTTCGAGACCGTTGGGACGCGGATCTGGAGTGGCGGGTTTTTCAGGCATCGGATCGTTGGGATCTGCCAATTCCTGGTCCTGATCCATCGTGGTCAGAAAAGCCTCCCATTCACGCAGCGCCAGAAAGACTTCTTGGTCGTAGAGCCCAGGATCATTCGCGGAATCGATCATGAGAAAACCGAACTGGCCGGTGTAGGCGCCCCGATGCAGATCCAGCATTGCCGCCGTGTGGGAGTGGTACCAACGCGAACCGGCCGGCTTGGCCACAAATCGATAGCGCCGGCGGCCATGCGGCGGGACCGGAGGCGTGCCTTCTTCCTCCACCCCGTCCACGTCCGAGGGAACGAACAAACCGTGCCAATGCACGTATTCCGGAACGTCCGTATCGTTCACAACATCTACGGCGACGGGCTGACCCTCTTTCACCCGCAGAAGGGGACCGGGAACCTTGTTGCTGTAGCCGATGGTGCTGATGACGACCTGGGGGGCCAGCTCGACCATCATCGGTGCGATTCGCAGGGTGAAATCCGCCACGCGCCCGGTGACCTTCGGTTCCAAGGTCGGCAGCATCGGATGCGGTGGCGGCCCCGGAACCTGCCGGAGCGCGAGTGACTGCGCGAACGCGGGCCGCAGTTTACCTGCCTCCGTCGCGATCACGGTGGCCCATCCAAGCCGTACAAGATCCCTTCGGTTCATGCGATCTTATCCTGCGCGAGATTGTTGAGTTTCAGTGACTTGGGATGTATGTGTATGCTGTTGTGTATGTGTAGAATTCAAGGTATAGTCGCCTTTTGGTTTATGGGACTCAATGCGGAAGGAGTTTGGAATGTCTGCGAAAGCCGAGGATCTCATGCGCCAACAATACTTGGTGCCACGCAAGAGCGTGAAGAAGCTTCGCGAGATGAGCCGACGCGAGGGCGTCTCCGCGGGTGAACTCGTGCGTCGGGCCATCGAGGCATTCACGTCAGGGAACGTTCTCACCGAGCCCGAAGAAGAGGTGGCTTCGCGCTCGGTCCTCAAAGACATTCATACCCAAGTGCGCGCGGTCCTCACGCGGATCGATGCGAACCTTTCCGAGATTCGCTCGCGCGAGCGAGCGCTTGCCGATGGCACCTTCCGTACCCAGGTGGTTGCCGAGACGAGGGCGTGGTTCGACGCACACCCCGAGGAGGCTCAAGGGATCGTCGAACTCTTCGCGCCGCAGGCGACCACATGAGCCTCATCGCCGAGGTAATCAAGTACGGCAAGGACATCGTACTCTTGGGGGAGCGGGTTGACTCGCTCATGGCAGGACGGAAGGAAACGACCGCCCGGCTCGAGGACCACGAGCGACGGTTGATCCGCATCGAAACCTTGATTGAAATCTCGCAGGCGCGCCGGCGCGAGTTGCCAAAGGCTTAAGTCCAGAGGCTGGCCCGCTCGGGTCCACGACCCTCTAGTGATTAGCGTCTGCCCCTGCCGGTCGTCTAAACCTACGGCGCCGCCGGCGAATTTGGCGCGAGCAGCGCGCCCGAGACCGGGTTAGCCGCAGCCACCATGACGTACCTCACGACCAAACGCGCACTGTAGCCATGTTCGCCGTCCCACGATGAAAATCCCGTGCAGACCTGCTTCGTCTGGTCGGATTCGGCCCGCTCGAAAGCCTTTTCCGCAAAACGTGCGTGTCCGGCATCCTGGCCTGCGGTGACTCGACTTTCGCTCCAAGGCTGCGGTGAGTCCTCAGGACGAGCGTACAGATCCATGGCGGTCACTTCGGCCAACGCGGGCACGCTCGCGCAAAGCGTGACCTGTTGTGCTTCCTTTTCGTCGCACGCCGGTGCGGCATCGGGAACGAGGGCGCGCGCGCGGCATGGCCCCACCGTTGTCGTTGCGGCGACGCCCTCGGTGGCATGGTGATCGTCCGCCGAACGCGCGCCCGCACCATGATCGCTCAAAGCGACCCGCTCGAGCCGCGCCGCAGTTGCACTGAGCTGCGCCAGCTGCGCCTGTAGCTGTGCGCGCAGCGCAGCCGACTCGACGTCTGACTGCTTCACCAGGAACTGGGAGAGTGCGAAGCCGCCCGCTGCGGCGCCGACGAGGAGCAGACCCACGGCAAGTACCGGGCCGCGGCGCGATTTTTTCGTAGCGGGTACACCGCGCGCGCGCTCCGACACTTCCTTGCGCCAGCTGAACCGAAGTTGAATCAAGGAACCGATAACGGTACCCGCGGCGGCAACGGCGGCGGCGGTCACTTTGTCGTCGAGATCGAACATATGAATACTTCCGATAGGACTTCCCAACGGCCGTTCGCCGCTGCCGATCCTTGCCCGACTTCAAGAGTCCGGGGCAATGGCGGCATGCGCGGTCAATCTATCGCCGAAGGCCGCCGGGAACTGAGAGATGGTTCCGGATATTCGTTGCTGCGTCGCGTCACGGGACACCGCGTCAGAGCTAGGAAATTTTTGTCGATCTGCCCAATCGCCTCTGAGACTCCAGTTTGGCTGCCTTGTTTGCGCGCGCTTCACGAGCGACTCGGGCAGTCTCAACAAGTTGAGGCCAGCGTTTTGCTTTGAATTCGGGTACTTCAATATCCCCGACCGGAACTGATTTGAGCGGATCAAGTCCGTACCGGTCTAGTGTGCTACCGAGAGATTTATCCAGCGCGATTCCGGCGACATGTTCGACCCACACTGGCAATTCGCGACGATGAGGTGGAGCAAGCAAAGTTCCCAGAAATGCTGATGTGATCTTAATCGCAAGATGCGCCTGAGCTACGCCCACTTCGTTTTGCTTTTCGGGTAAATGTTGGAGATTTTTCAGTCGACTAGTGAGTACATCTACGGGATGCAGAATGGTGATCTTCGATGACGGCAGCAGAGTAACCGCGACGGCTCGTTTTCGTATCTCTTTTGTGTCAAGGCCGACAATGGAGTGTAGAAAGTCGATTTGCTTTACGCCGTTGTTATCAACCCTCTTGGTTAGCTTCGCTGTTTGCGGGGTAGAGTCGTCCCAGAATGGCGTCCACATCGTCCAGTGCAATTGCTTGTTCAGA
>JBARBX010000015.1:0-1713 GCA_049793535.1 Steroidobacteraceae bacterium
GGCCCTACCGTCATTTGCGCAATCCGTTCGAGCCGATGCGGGTTTTTTCCGACGACCAAGTCGCCGCGATCCACGATGCGGCTCTCGTCATTTTGGAAACGCAGGGCATGAAAGTTCTCTCGGCCGACGCGCGTGCGCGGTACCGCGGCGCCGGCGCCGAAGTCGATGAAGCGACATTGATGGTGCGGCTGCACCGCGAATTGGTGCGCGCATCGCTCGCCACGGCGCCGCACGACATCACCTTGCATGCCGTGGATCCGGAGCGGCACGTGCCGTTGTCGAACGGCTGCGTGGCCTTCGCGCCCACCTCGGGACCGCCCAACATCATGGACACCGCGGGCGGGCGGCGCGCCGGAACGCTCGAGGATTTCTGCAATCTGGTCAAGCTGTGCCAGAACTTCGAGGTCATTCACGTGCTTGGCGGGGCCACCGAGCCGCAGGACATTCCCGTTCACATCCGCCATTTGGAGGTGACGCGCGCGCAGCTTGTGCTCTGCGACAAGATTCCGTTCATCTTCTCGCGCGGCCACAAGCAGGTCGCGGATAATTTCGAGCTTATACGGCTCGCGCACGGCATCTCTCCCGAGGAGTTCCGGTCGCGTCCCTACACCTACACCATCATCAACACCAATTCGCCGTTGCAGCTCGATATCCCGATGTGCGACGGCATCGTCGACTTCGCGACCGCAGGTCAGGTGCTCATCATCACGCCGTTCACGCTGGCCGGAGCGATGGCGCCGGTGACCATCGCGGGCGCGCTCACCCTCGCGCACGCCGAGGCGCTGGCGGGACTCACCCTGGCGCAGATCGTAAGGCCCGGTGCGCCCATTGTGTACGGCAGCTTTACCTCCAACGTCGACATGAAATCCGGCTCCCCGGCGTTCGGCACGCCGGAGTACGTGAAGGCGGCGTTCGGTGCGGGACAGCTCGCGCGCTTTCTGGGATTGCCGTGGCGCTCATCGAATGCCACCGCCTCGAACATTCCCGATGCCCAATCCGCCTACGAGTCGCAGATGAGCCTGTGGGGTGCATTGTTCGGCGGCTGCAACTTCGTGCTGCATGCAGCCGGTTGGCTGGAGAGCGGCCTGACGACTTCGTATGAGAAATTCATCCTCGACATCGAGATGCTGCAGATGTTCGCCGAGGTGTTTCAGCCGGTGGGCGCTCAGCCTGCGGATCTGGCGCTCGAGGCGGTGGCCGAGGTGGGTGCGGGCGGACATTTTTTTGGTTGCGCACACACCATGGAGCGCTACCGCAGCGCGTTCTACGCGCCGCTGGTGTCCGATTGGCGCAATGCCGGGCAGTGGGCGGACGACGGCGCGAAGACCGCGACCGAGCGCGCGACCGGCATCTGGCAGAGCGAATTGAAGCGTTATGTCGCGCCGCCCCGGGATGCCGCGATCATCGAGGCGCTCGACTCTTACGTGGCGCGGCGCAAGGCGGAGGGAGGGGCGCCGCCCGTGACCTGAGGATGTCGCGTCTGGACATGTCGCCGTCGCGATATCACAAGTCCGTGGGTCGGTTGCGTCTTAACATGGAATTCCATCAGGACCGTGTAAGGTCCGGCCGCAATTCGGAAAATAACCGTTGGAGAGGGTAGATGTCAGAGCCGACTGAGGGTGATTTCGACCTGGCCTCGCTCAATGACGAGGAACTCGCCGAACAGGTGCATGACGACCTTTACAACGGCCTGAAGGCCGAAGTCGAGGAGGC
>JBARBX010000016.1:0-3822 GCA_049793535.1 Steroidobacteraceae bacterium
GGCGACAACGATGCGTGATGGCAAATCCGTCCGATCCCGAAGGGTTGGCCGGCGGAGGGGCGTCTGCGGCGTTGCGCAGCTTGGGCGTAGCTCTCACTACGCCCTGCACCGCGCGCCTTGCATCCGCTCCCTCGGCCGGCCAACGCGGCTCACGCGGAACGTTCAGACAGGCTCCAGGGTGCCGTGAATTCCCCCGACACCATCGTCGCCGTCGCGAGCGCAGCAGGGCGCGGCGCGGTCGGGGTCATTCGAGTCTCGGGTCCCCAAGTGCCGCAGATCGCGGCCGGCATCCTGGGCGCGCTTCCCGCCGCACGCCACGCGCAATTCTCCCGGTTCTTGGACGCGCAGGGCCGCACTGTCGATGAGGGTCTGGCCTTGTACTTCCCTTCGCCCGCGTCCTACACCGGGGAGCATGTGCTGGAGCTGCAGGGCCACGGCGGCACTCGGGTGGTCGATATGTTGCTGAAGCGTCTGCTCGAGCTCGGTTGCCGCATGGCGCGGCCGGGCGAGTTCAGCGAACGCGCCTACCTCAACGGCAAGATCGACATCGCCCAGGCCGAAGCCATCGCGGATTTGATCGATGCCGGCACCACGGCGGCAGCGCGTGCAGCCGTCCGCTCCATGCAGGGCGAATTTTCGGCCCGAGTCGCCGATCTTAGGTCGCGGATCACGGCCTTGCGCACTTACGTCGAGGCAGCCATCGATTTTCCGGATGAAGAAATCGATTTTCTGTCAGGAGACGCCTTGAGCCAACGTCTGGCCGCCGTGTTCGCGGCGTTTGAGTCGATCACCGCGGCCGCCCGCCAGGGAGCGCTGCTCCGCGAGGGCCTGAATGTGGTCATCGCGGGCAAACCCAATGCCGGGAAATCCAGCTTGCTGAACAAGCTGGCCGAGGACGAGGTGGCCATCGTCACCGACGTACCCGGCACCACCCGCGATGTGCTGCGCCGGCAGGTGCACGTGGACGGTCTGCCCGTGAATCTCATCGACACCGCCGGTCTGCGCACGGCGGTGGACGCGATCGAGGCCGAAGGCGTGCGGCGCGCGCGCAGCGAAATCGCGAAGGCCGACCGGGTGCTGTATGTACTCGACGCGGCCCACGATGGCGTCGCCGGCCGCGACGGCCCGGGCGGCTGGTCGGCGGAGCTCGAGCAGTTGCCCGCGGAAGTTCCGGTCACGCTGGTATTCAACAAAGTCGACTTGAGCGGCACCCCGCCGCGGTTCGACGCAGCCGGTGCCGCCGGTCCGCCGCGAGTGTATTTGAGTGCTCTCACCGGCGCGGGTCTCTCGCTACTGCGGGACCACCTCAAGGACAGCGCGGGGTATCAGGATTCGGAGTCCGGGGCCTTTGCCGCGCGTCGCCGGCATCTCGATGCGCTGGGGCGGGCGCGCCGGCACGTGCAGGACGCGGCCGAAATATTGAACAGCACACGTGCTTTCGAATTGTTTGCGGAGGACTTGCGCCTCGCCCAGCAGGCTTTGGGCGAGATCACCGGCGAGTTCACCAGCGAGGATTTGCTCGGCGAGATCTTCAGCAGCTTTTGTATCGGGAAATGATCCCCAAGGCGATCTGCATCGCCGCCTCGGCATCACCGGCGTCAAACGCTTTGGTTGCGCCTCTGTAGTTCTATCATGTCGGTATCGGTCAACCGCGCGAGCCGGGCGCAAATGCCGAGCACCGCCAGGATGGCAAGCGTGGCAAGCGACGTGATTACCGGGTAATGCCAGAACAGCCACACCATGGTGGCCGCGGACAGCGCCAGAATTGCCAATAGCGCAACGATATTCGTCCGCGTGCGCGACGTGTCGATCATTCCCTTCCCCCCCGATCGGTGTCTACCCCGTCTTTATACAGAATCTCTTGTTAAACGACCATATAGGAAGAGCCCCTCACGACTCGACTATCCGAGCATGGTTTCTCGACGCCAATGCCGGGCCGACAGCACCATGAGCAGCAGCGCCGCGCCGAGCGACGCCGCGGCCGAGACCCCGACGTCGAGCACCGCAATGGGTTCGTCCTTGAGCACGCTGGTCATCAATAGATGCTGGCTCAGGGACGGGATGAACATGAGAGAGCTCTGGGTTTTCAGCGAGTAAATGCTGGCGAAGGCGATGGGCAGGGTGGGTACCAGCAAGACCGACGTGAGGTAGGTCTGAGCCTCGCGGTAGCTGCGGGTAAAGGAAGCGACCAGAGTCATAAGCGAGGCGCCGAGCGGCACGAAGGGCAGACAAATTGCAAAGAAAATCAGCGCGGTGCGCGCGCCCAGGTTTGCGCTCATGCCGAGCTTTTCCAGCGGCACGAAGCGGAACACGCAGACGAAGGCGGTGAGACAAAGGCCGAGCGAGATGCACATGTAGGCGCAGGTCGCGAGAATCTTGCCGCCCACCAGGCTCGAGCGCGCCACCGGCAGGCTGAGCAGCGCCTCCAAGGATCCGCGCTCGCGCTCCCCCGCCGTTGAATCGATGGCCAGATACAGTCCCCCCATCAATACCGCGAACAGGACGAAGTAGGTCATGAAGCCGAGAACCACCACGGCCCGCCCGGTGGGCGTTGCCACGTCCACATCGTTCACGGCCACCGGAACCGCGAGCAGGGGATTGACCCCCCGTGCCTGCAGACGTCGCTGCGCAATGGCGCTGGCGTAGCCTCCGATCAGCGCCCGCGCGCGCTCCGCGATCTTGCGGGTCTGCGAATCCGCGCTGTCCGCGACCAGGAGCACCGGCGCCGGAGTCGCGGCTTTGAACCGCGGGCCGTATTCCTCAGGGACGATGAGCACAATTTTTGCGCCGCCGCCGCGGACGGCGCCCCGCGCCTGCACCTCGTCAAAGTTCGCCTTGCTCAAGCGGACCCCCTGTGACTCGAGAAAGCGGATGAGCCCCGGTGCGTATTCGCCGCCGGAAATGGTGAGCGTGAGCGGCTCATCCGATTCAGCCACACTCTGATCGAGCATGCGCGACACCATGAGGCCGAACAGCAGCGGGCCGAACAGGGGGCCGAACAGCAGCGCCGACAGCAGCGTGCGCCGATCGCGCAGGTTCTCCACAAATTCCTTGGCAAACACCGTGACCAGGGCGCGCATTCAGCTCACCCCTTCCGAATCGCCCAGCACTCGCAGAAACGCCTCTTCCAACGAGCCCGTGCCGCTCTGATCCCGAATCGATTGCACCGTGGCGTCCGCCAGCACCCTGCCGTGGCCGATGATCACCACTCGATCGCAGAGCGCAGCGACTTCCTGCATGACGTGCGAGGAGAACAAGACGCAGCGCCCCTCGCGCTTGAGCCCGAGCAGCATGTCGCGCAGATTGCGAATGGCCATGACGTCCAGCCCGTTGGTGGGTTCATCGAGCACGATGTTGCCGGGGTCGTGCACCAGTGCGCGCGCCAGCGCCACCTTGATGCGTTGTCCCTGGGAAAAGCCCTTGGCACGGCGATCGAGAAATTCTTCCAGGCCCAGGATGCGGGCGAGTTCATCGGTGCGCAGTCGCAGGTCTTTGCCGCCCACTCCCTGCAGGGTGCCGAAATAGTGGATGTTCTCGCGCGCCGAGAGGTTGCCGTACAGGCCGGCCGCATGCGGCAGCACCCCGATGCGTGCCCGCGCCCTCGAGGTCTCGCCGCGAATGTCCAAGCCGTCGATGCAGGCACGGCCGCTGTCCGGCGTCAGGACACCATAGAGCAGGCGCAAGGTCGTGGATTTGCCGGCGCCGTTGGCGCCCAGGAGACCGGTGATTTCACCATTGCGCGCCGTGAAGGAGACGTCCATGACCGCCTCGATGGCGCCGAACCGCTTGCTCAAGTGCGACGCCTCAATCATGGCGCAGGAC
>JBARBX010000017.1:0-2292 GCA_049793535.1 Steroidobacteraceae bacterium
AGCTTAATTCGGCCTTTTCGTCGTAATTCAAGCCCATTTCCTCGGCTTTTCGCAATAGTTCGTCCGTCCGGCGACCCGGGCCATATTCCTGGATCAGCTTCTCGACAGCCATTTGCAGCTCCTTGGCGGCAGCCTCCGGACTCGGCACCAGCGGTTCAGCCATGGCCAGCTCCGCCAAGCGGCCGTACTCGGGGAGGTCCCGCCAACGCTCGAGCAGCATGGCGGTGCTGGGGGAGGATGCGGCGACCGCCTGAGCAAGCAACTCCTTGAGCACCGCGATTCCAGGCCTCTCGACGCCCCCGAGTGCCGCGGGGTTGACCGCCGTCGCCGCGGTCGGGTGATGCAGGACCAGGGTGATGGCCTGTGTCAGCAGATTGCCCCGTCCGGCACTGATTCGACCGCGGTGCCGCGGCGCCGGTTCCGGCTTTTCGAGAGGCGGCCGCTCCCCGGGGCGCCGCTTCGGGTCGGCCGTTGCAAAGGCTTTTTTGAGCGCTGCCGCGGGCATGCTGACGCGCTTGGCGAGACCTTCCGCGAGCATTTCCCGGTAGATGCCTTCGGGCATTCGGGCAAACAGAGGCGCCGCCAGGGCTTTGAGCTTCGCCCGGCCGTCCACGTGATTGAGGTCCACATCCGCCATCAATTGTTGGATTAGATATTCGGACAGAGGTAGGGCGCTGTTCAACCGGCCCTCGAACGCCTCAGGACCTTCTTCCGCAACGAGGGTATCGGGATCGTGCCCCTCGGGTAGGAACATGAACTTCAGCTCGCGTCCATCCTGCGCCAGCGGCAGGGAGTTCTCCAGAGCCCGCCAGGCGGCTTGGCGACCTGCCCGATCGCCGTCGAAGCAGAACACCACTTCGCGGGTCAATCGGAAGATCTTGCCGAGGTGCTCTTGGGTGGTGGCGGTCCCGAGCGTCGCCACGGCGTAGGTAATGCCGGCCTGATGCAGCCGGACCACGTCCATATAGCCCTCGACGATCATCAAGCGCTTGAAATCTCCCCTTGCCTGCCGCGCCTCGTACAATCCGTAGAGTTCGCGCCCCTTGTGAAACAAGGGAGTTTCCGGGGAATTGAGGTATTTAGGCTCACCCTGATCGATGATTCTTCCGCCGAAACCGATGACGCGCCCGCGCGAATCTCGGATCGGAAACATCAGCCGATCGCGGAAGCGATCGTAGAAGCCCGCCGCTCGTTCGCCGCCGCGTGTGTCGCGTTCAATGATCATGCCGAGCTGCAGAATCTGGCGCCGATCATCCTCGCCCGACCCGAAGCGGTTGAGCAGGGCATCCCACGAATCGGGGGCGAACCCCAGGGCAAATTTGGCCGTGGTTTTCGCGTCAATTCCGCGCGAATTCACGTATTTCAGGGCGGGCGCGCTGTCCGCCAAGTTCTGCTCGAAAAAGCGCGCGATTTGACCCATGATTTGGTGCAGATCGACGCCACCGGTATCGCGCGCACCCTGCGCTTCTCGCGGTACTTCGAGGCCCGCCCGCTGCGCGAGGTCCGCCACGGCGTCGATGAACTCCATCTTCTCGTACTGCATGAGAAAGCCGATGACGGTGCCGTGCGCTCCGCAGCCGAAACAGTGGTAGAACTGCTTGTCGGGGCTCACCCAGAAAGAGGGCGATTTCTCGGTGTGGAACGGGCAGCAGGCCTTGAACTCGCGCCCGGATTTCTTGAGGGATACCCGCGCGCCGATGATTTCGACGATGTCGGAGCGCGCGACGATGTCGTCGATGAACGTCTGTGGAATGCGGCCGGCCATGGACCGCGCGCAATCAACCGCTCAAAATGGCTTTGATTTTCGCGCCGACTGAGCCTAAGTCGGCACGGCCCTGCGCCTGGGTCTTGATGATGGCCATGACCTTGCCCATGTCCTTGATGCTGGCCGCGCCGCTGGCGGCAATGGCATCCTTGATCAGGCCGTCGATCTCGGCGTCGCTCAATTGGGCAGGCAGGTAGCCCTGCAGCAGGGTGATCTCCGCGGCTTCCTTGTCGACCAAGTCCTGGCGGTTGCCGGCTTGAAATTGAACCAGCGATTCCTTGCGCTGCTTGATCATCTTCTCGAGAACCGAGAGCACTTGAGGGTCGTCGAGGGTTATTCGCTCGTCGACCTCGCGCTGCTTGATGGCGGACGTGATCATTCGGATGACTCCGAGCCGCTCCTTTTCACCGGAGCGCATCGCCGCCTTCATGTCATCCGTAATTCGCTCTTTGAGAGACATCCTTGACCGGGCAACCCTGGGAGCAGGCTCCTAGTAGGAGGGTCGCGCCGGAGGCGCCGCCGGAGGG
>JBARBX010000018.1:0-1896 GCA_049793535.1 Steroidobacteraceae bacterium
CGCGAGGTGCTGCTGCAAAAAATGCGCAACGACATCTCGTTGAAGATGATCAGCGCGGACGTGATCGACCCGCGCAGCGGGCGGCCGACACAGGCGACGATCGCCTTTTCGGTCTCCTACCAAAATCATTCTCCCGACCTCACGCTGAAGGTGGCGAACGATCTGACGACGTTGTATTTGAACGAGAATCTGACTTCGCGCACGCAGATGGCGGAGCAGTCGACGTCGTTCTTCGCCGAACAGGCCACGGGCCAGCAACAACACATCATGGAGCTCGACAAGAAGCTCGCGGACTACAAGAAGAAGCATCAGGACAGTCTCCCCGACCTGGCGCAACTCAATATACAAGTCAGCGATCGCACGGAACTCGACCTGCATGACGCGGAGAACCGGATTGCCTCGCTCGATTCCCAGCAGATCCTGCTGCGTGCGCAACTCGCACAGCTCAATCCCACCTCGCAGGTGTATTCGGACACCGGACAACGCGTGATGGGAGTGGAAGACAGGCTGAAGGCACTGCGATCCGAGCTCGCCAGCTATAAGGCGCGTTACGCGCCGGGCCACCCGGATATCGTCAGCACCGAACGTGAGATCGCGGGCCTCGAGAAGCAGGCAAAGGCGCAGGATGCCGGCAGCGACATCGCCCGTCAGCTCAGCGACGCTCAGGGCCAGCTTTCGAGCGCCAAGGAGAAGTATACGGCGGATCACCCGGACGTCATCCGGCTTCAACATCTGGTGGACCAGCTCCAGAAAGAGCTGGCGGCGCAACCGGCCGCCGGCACGTTCCAGAAATCGCAAGAGCACGCGGACAATCCTGTCTACGTTCAGGTCAAGGGGCAGCTTGATGCGCTCGCCGTCGAGCGGCAGAGCGCGGAGGTCAAGCGCGATGAGCTGCGCGCCAAGCTCGACGACTACGAGCGGCGCATGGCCCAGGAGCCTGGCGTGGAGCGGGACTACCGGGAACTGGCCCGGGACCTGGACAACGCACAACTCAAATACCAGCAAATTCGCGCCAAGCAGGGCGAAGTGCAGATTTCGGAAAACCTCGAGACCGAGCGCAAGGGCGAGCGCTTCACCATGATCGAGCCGCCGTTGCCGCCGGAGAAGCCGGTGAGTCCGAATCGCTTTCTCATCATTGCCGCCGGCTTCGTATTCAGTCTTGGCTTAGGGCTGGGAACGACCCTCCTCAGAGACCAGTCGGATCCCACTATTCGCGGATTCAACGACGTGAGGATACTGCTCGCCGTGCCGCCGCTGGCCGCGATTCCGACGATCGTCACGAGCGCGGAAACCCGGCGCCGGCGCCGTGTCGCCAGGTTGTCCTGGGCTTCCGTGTTGGTCACGCTGATCATCACGGCCTGCACGGTGCATTTCTTTGTCAGGCCGCTGGACGTGGTGTGGCTCAGCTTCTTGCAGCGCTTCGGGATGTGACGCATGGATCGGATCCGCAGAGCTTTGGACTTGGCAAGACAGCAGCGCGATCTGGGCGCCGATCCCGCGCCCATCCCGCAGTCGGCCGCGGAATCGAGCGCGGCCACCGCCCCCCAGTTGCCCATCGTCTACACGAATACTAAGGTGTTCAAGCCGGATCCGGCTCTGCTCGAAGCAAATCGCATCGTCGATCCATCCGGCAACGATCCGGCGGTCGCCGCATTCCGCATGCTGCGCACCCAGGTTCTGCAGCGGCTGGATGAGAACGCTTGGCGTTCGATGGCCATCTTGAGTCCCGGCGCCGACGACGGAAAGACCACGACCGCGATCAATCTGGCCGTGAGCCTGGCCTCCGACCGCCGCCATACGGTGCTGCTCATCGACGGCGACCTCAAGCGTCCGTCGATAGGTTCCCTGCTCGACATCAAACCGGAATTCGGGTTGGATGACATTTTGCGAGGCAGG
>JBARBX010000019.1:0-8716 GCA_049793535.1 Steroidobacteraceae bacterium
GGGCATAGCCGGCACCGAATAGATTGCGGACCCACAGGCTGCCGCTCCACGAACCGTGCTCATAGCCGACCCGGGCGTTTTCCAGGCTGTAGGCGCGCGAAGCCTGTGCATCGCTGGTGTAGTAGTAGAAGCTGCCGAGGGCCGAGGCGTCCAGACGGGCAAACCACCCACTGGGATGGCGGTACTCCACGGCCGCGGACAATTTATAGCTCGGTGCGAACGGCTGGGCGCGTCCATCGAGATCCAGGCTTGCGAAATCCCCGGTCACGCCGACATAGCGTGTGTGCAGCAGCGAACCGCTGCCGGAAATCTGCCAGCGGTCGGTCAAGCGGTAAGAGGCCTCGCCCTCGAGCCCATAGTTCTCGCCATTGCTGGCATTCTGCGTGTAGAACACATAGGCGAGCGGATTGTTCGGCTGCAGCTGCTCGGACAGATACACCTGCATGTTTTGACGCCGCATGTAGAACACATCCGTTTGCAGTTGCAGCGGGCTCATGGGCTCCGAATACTTCAAACCCGTCTCGAGGCTCCACAGCGACTCGGGACCGAAGCTGCGCTGTTCGGACAGGATCCCGGAGCCGATGTTGAAGCCGCCGCCCTTGTAGCCCCGGGCCAGCGTGGCGTAGACATGCTCCCCATCCCCCGCGGCCGTCTCCCAGGAAACATTGCCGCCAATCATGTGATTGGTCTGCGCGGGAAACGGGGTCTCTACATCGGCGCTGTCGGAGTAATCGGCGACTCGGCGCTCGAGGCGCAGGCCGCCCGAAAGCGCGCTGCGCGCGCCGACATTCGCTTCCAATGAACCATATAGAGCCACATTCGTCGCGCTGTACTGGCTGTCCAGGCCGCTGCTGCCCGCGCCCGGGGAGCCGTTCACACCGGCGTCGTAGGCGTCCCAGGTAAACACTTGGCTGTCCGACTCGGTCAGTCGCAGCGCGTAGACGCCGGCGACCCAACGCAGCCTTCCAAATAGCGCATCCGATGGGTCACCGGTCATGCGCAGATCTTCGGCCACCGTGCGCCGCGTTCTGTTGTCGCTTTGAAAAAAGTCATACGGTGCGTAGCCGGTGGTGGCCAGCCAGTACGCGTCATTGCCCCAATCGCCGTCGAAGGAGTACGTGATCTTGGAATCGGCCGTGCTGGTGACGCTGCGCAGCTCCCCCACCCCCTCGATGGAATCGACCAGACGCAGCGCCGCGCCATTGGAGAGCTGCGCGTCGCGCCCCGGCTGATTGGAGTAGGTCGTGTAGGTGTTGTAGATCGACCAGGCGTCGTAGCCGTTGTCGATGTTCACGTGCATCAACGTGAGGTCGGCGCGCAGCGTGTCCGTGATCTGCCAGCGCAGCTTGCCGCGCAGCGTGCCTTCGTCGAATCCATTGGTGGAATTTTCGTCCAGATAGGCGTTGTGGCGAAACCCGTCGCTCAAGTACTGCTGTGCAACCAGACGCCATCCGGCATCGCCGCCGTCGAAACCGTCACCGACGGCGAGGCTCGCGGCGCGGGTGTCGTAGTCGGCGCCCGTGAGCTCGCCGTTCAGCTCGAAATCCTTGCCCGGATCGACGGTGCGCACACTGATCAATCCAGCCAGGGCGTTGGCGCCGTAAGCGGTGCCTTGCGGCCCGCGCAGCACTTCGATCTGCTGAGTGTCGAACAGCGTCGCAGGCATGCCGACCCCCGAGAAGTCGATGTCGTCGATCAGAAAGCCCACCGACGGGTTGGGCGCTCCCTGGTACTGCTCGACTTCGCCGATGCCGCGAAGCTGGAAGAAGCGCGGCCTCGAGGTTCCGGCCGCCCAGTTGAGGTCCGGGATCAACCCCAGCACATCCTCGAAGTGCTGCACGCCGGCTTCCCGCAGCGTGTCGCGGTCGATGACGGTGACGCTCTGCGGCAGATCGGCAACGCTGGTCGAGCGCAGCCCGGCCGTGACCACGATCTCGTCCAGGGTGTCGTCGGCCGACACCGCCGGCTGCCACGACAAAAGGGAGGCCGCGAGCGGCCCGCACAAAAGCCAATGAGATTTCATTCACCTGCTCCCTACGCCGGTACTAACCGGATCAGGTTCAACGGGTTCGCCGGTTTACCGGCGTCTCAGGCCTATCGAGGCCACCCCAAGGTTCGAGTCCCTAGACTATCAGCGATTCTCCAAATTTCAATGGCCGATGAGCTGCCACACCGCACCGGCGAGGCCGCCAAGCACCAGAATCAACGCGGGGAAAGCGGATAGCCCATAGCCGGCGCTGCGCTGCGCCGGGTCCTTTACATAGGCGCCGGCGTAAACCTGCCGGCCGACCAGGTAGATGACACCGAGGGCGGCCGCCATGAGCGGACTGAAAAAATGGCTGAAGAGATAGAGCCCGGGCACGAGGACGACTACCAGCTCCAGGGTATTTTGCTGGACCCGAAAGTGCCGCTCGAAAAGATCGTTCCCGCTGATGGCCGGGGCCTTTACCCCGAAACGCCCGCGCGCCTGGCCGACCTTGATTCCGAACCAGACGAACTGCAGAAGTGCGAGCGCAGTCACAATGTGGACATAAGACATGGATGTTCCTCCCCGGTTGAGGGATTCTAGCGGAATGAGTTCACCCCGTAGAGCCACCCGTAACGGCACCCGTGGCTATGCCCACCTGGTCGAGATAGAAGTGCCCGTCGCGCGGGTCTGGCGCGCGCTGACCGATCCCGGCTTGATTCGCATTTGGTCCGGCCAGGAGGCCGAAATCGATGCCCGCAAGGGCGGCATGTACTTGTTAGGCACTCGCAGCGAAAACAGCCGCGAAGCGCATATCGACATCTTCGATGTCAATCGGCGGCTGCGGCTGATTTATCTCAAGGGCAGCGATTGGCCGCCGGGCGACAGCGCCGTGGTCGACGATTTCATACTCGATGTGCGCAAGGGCGAGGGCAAGACCTCGCTGCGGCTGTTGGGCTCAGGCGTGCCTGAAGCCCAGGCGTGGGACAAGAGCTACGTGCGCATCCGCATGGGTTGGGAACGCCTGATGGCGCGCATCAAGGTGTGTCTCGAAAGCCCGCCCGTTCCCAAGAAGGCAAAGCCCGCTCCCGTGAAGGACCCGCCGCTGCCCGGCCTCGATTATTGATATGCTCGCGTAGGTGTCGCGCTCGCGAGGGTTCATATGCTCGGGTTTCTCATTCGCGCCGTCATTGTGGCGCTGGGACTGTGGCTGGCGACGGTGTGGGTCAGCGGAGTCTCCATCGACACTCCCGCCACCTTGCTACTGGCCGGCCTGCTGTTAGGGATCGTGAATTCCATCGTGCGGCCCATCGCCATCCTGCTCACACTGCCGATGACCATACTCACTCTCGGCCTGTTCCTGCTGGTGATCAATGCCGGCATGGTGGCACTGGTCGCATGGATGCTGCCGGGGATGCACGTGGCGAGTTTTTGGTCGGCCTTCTGGACCTCGGTGCTGGTGAGCCTGGTCAGCTTCGTGGGCTCCTGGTTCGTCGGCGGCAAGGGCAAGTTCGAAGTCATCGTCAAGCGCCGCTGAGCGGCTACGACCAGTTCACTGCGTTTTTGGTTCGGCGAGAGTCTTGGGATCCGTGAGGCTGCCGCCGGGCAGCGTCAAAATGCTCACACCGACGATGATCACCACCATGCCGATCAACTGCGTCCCGGATAAGTGCTCGTGCAGAAACTTCCAGCCGAGAAATGCCGCGATCGCCGGATTCACATAGCCGTAGGTTCCAATCAGGGCGGGAGTGCTGTTCAGGCTCAACCAGCCGTAAGCGGTGTACGCCAGGCAGGAACTGAAAAAGGTCAGATAGAGCAGCGCCGTCAATCCGGAGGCATTGGGCGCCCAGTGCGCGGCATCGCCATGGGCAATGCCGACGGTGAGCAGCATCAGGCCGCCCATGAGCATCTGCAGCGCCATGAACATGAGCGAACTCAATTCGGTGTCGATGCTGCGGTAGTACAGCGTGCCCAGCGACCAGGACAGACATCCGGTCAATACGCCGGCTTGTGCCAGCAGGCTCTTGGTGCTCAACGGATCCTTGGGGATGAGCATCAAGGCGGCGCCCGCAAACCCGATGACCATTCCCAACACGGCCCAGCGCGTGAGCGGATGGCCGCGCCGCCCGAATACGCCCAAACCTGCGATCCAGAACGCCGACGTGCCGTTGAGCAGCGCCGATTGATTCGACGCCAGATAGCGCATGGCCCAGGTATTCAGGCCGTTGCTGACGAACACCATGAAAAAGCCGGCAACGATGACGTGGCGCCATTCGATCAAGCGCTTAGGATAAGCGCTGCCGTTCCAGATCCTCGCGATCAGCGCCAGCAGCACGCCCGCCGTGCTGAAGCGTACCGCCGAAAACAGCGCCGGCGGCAAATTGCTGACGGCGAGCTTGGTGAACAAGAAGCTCGAGCCCCACACCAGGTAGATGGTGCCCAGGGCGAGCATCACCTTGGCGGAATGTCGAGGGTCGCGCAAACGCCCAGGGAGCCCGCGGCCTACTTGGCCTGGCGCGGTGTGCCGGAGCGGAAAATCCAGCGGCAAATTCCCAGCAGCAGCAATGCCGCCCACCACTTGCCGCCCGGCAATTCGTGGGCCATCGCGAGTACATCCGGGTTCTTGGCTATCCAGATGCAAATGGCGATGAATATGCCCACCAGGGCCTCCCCCGTGATGAGTCCGGCCGCGAACAGCATGCCGTTCTGCCCGAGCTTTTCGTAGTCGGCGCCGGGGCTGCGGCGCGTGTGCCAGCGGGCCACCAATTCCGCGACGATGCCGCCGGCGAGAATGGGGGTGGACACATCCAGGGGCAGATAAATACCCACCGCCACGGCCAGCACCGGCGCGCTCCAGCGCGATTTGCGGCGCTTGAGGTACAGATCGAAGACGATGATGGCCGCGCCGACGGCGGCGCCGATGGCGATCATGCCCACCGGCAGGGTGCCGCCGAACATGCCTTCGGCAACCGATCTCACCAGATTGGCCTGCGGCGCAGGCAATGCCTTGACGCCGGCATGCGAGGGTTCGCCGATTCCGTAGGCGAAGAGCAGGACGTTCATCACCGGCGCCATGACGGCTGCGCTCACCACGACGCCGACGCAGAGCATGACCTGTTGGCGCCAGGGTGTGGCGCCGACTAGCTGCCCGGCCTTGAGATCCTGCAAATTGTCGCCGGCCACCGCCGCGGCATTGCAGACCACGGCGCCGATGAACACCACCGCCACGGCGCCGATCGTGGATTTACCGCCCACCATCCACATGAGCACGAGCGACGCGAACAGAATGGTGCAGATGGTGATGCCGGAGACCGGGTTGTTCGAGGATCCCACGAGTCCCGCCATATAGCCGCTGACCGAGGAGAACAGGAAGCCCGCAATGATCATGATGACGGCCATGGCCAGGGCAACCCCGAGGCTGCCGACCACCAGGTAGTACAGTACGAACAGCGGCACGACGAACAGAGCGATGCAGACCAGTACCGCCGCCATCGGCAGATCGCGCTCGGTGTGCGGCACGTCGGCGGCGTCGCGGGCGCCGACTTTGAGGCCGCTGCGCACCGCCGACCAGAGTGAATTGCGCAAGGACCACAGCGCCCAGAGCGCGCCCGTCAACATGCAGCCGACGCCGATGTAGCGGACCTGAGCGCGCCAAATGGCGTACGCCGCATCCTCGGCGTTGAGGCCGATCAGCTTGTGCAGCAGCACGGGATCTTGGTTGAAGAAAAAACTGTTGAACAGGGGAATGGCCAACCACCACGAGAAGAGCCCCCCCGCGGCGATCAGAATGGCGACGTTGAGCCCCACGATGTAACCCACGCCCAAGAGCGCCGGCGAGAAGCCGTAGCCGAAGAATGCAATGCCGCGCTCGCCGAAGAAGCCGCTGACGGTGAAGTCCTCGGGCAGCGATCGCAGCCCGGAGGTGATGAATTTGAACGTGCCGCCGACGACGGTGGCCAAGCCCAATACCTTGGCGCCGACGCCGGGATTCGCGCCCACTTTCAACACTTCGGCCGCCGCGATGCCTTCCGGGAAACGCAGCTTCTGCTCGATGATCAAAGTTCGGCGCAGCGGCACCGAAAACAACACCCCGAGCAGGCCGCCCAAGCCGACGATGGCCAGGGTCCACCAGTAGTCGAAGCTGTTCCAGTGATGCAGCAGGATGAGCGCGGGCAGGGTGAAGATCGCGCCCGCGGAGATCGAGGTGCCGGCGGAAGCGCCGGTGGCCACGATGTTGTTCTCGAGGATGTTGGAACGCCCGAACAGCGGCAGCACCGCCATGGAGATGACGGCAGCCGGGATCGCCGTGGCCACCGTGATGCCGGCGAACAGCCCCACGTAGGCATTCGCGGAGGCGAGGATGACGGTGAGGATGATGGACAGCAGGATGGCCTTGAAGGTGAGCTGCGGCGCAGGACTTGGACCCGTTGTCATTGCACGTTCCCCATGAGTTTTTTTACCGGACGGCTCAAGATCAGGAGCACCGCACCCAGGCCGACGCAGAAGTAGACGATACGCATGTATTGCCCCGGCATGGCGGCGACGTTGGCGGCATCGAATTGACCCGCGACCAAGCCGGCGAGGAGGTTGCCCAGCGAGAGCGACAGAAACCACATCCCCATCATCTGCCCGACGAAACGCTTGGGAGTCAACTTGGTGTAGTAGCTCAGGCCCACGGGACTCAGGAAAAGCTCGCCGAAGGTATGCAACATGTACGTCAGTATCAACCAGGTCGGCAGCACCTTCGACCCGGAGGCGACCAGAGAGGCGGCCGCCGCCATGACCAAAAACCCCGATCCCATGAGCATGACGCCCAAGGCGAACTTCGCCGGCGCGGACGGATTGAGGTTGCGCTTGGCCAACGCGATCCACAACCAAGCCAGAAAGGGCGCGAATAGGAAGATGAAGGCCGAATCCAGAGATTGAAACCAACCCGTGGGAATGACGAAGTGCAGCCAAGCCAGGGATCGATCCGTGTATCGCTCCGCAAATAGATTCAAGCTCGAACCGGCCTGCTCGTAGCCCAGCCAAAAGAGCGCACTCCCCGCGAACAGGACCACCAGCACAACTCCGCGCCTGCGTTCCTCCGCATCGAGTCCGGCCCCAAAAAAGTAGTACAAGAAATACAGCACGACGATTGCAAAGATCACGTAGGTGACCCCTTCCGCCAGGCCGATTGCATTCACGGGAATCCAGCCGAAACTCACCGCCGCCAGCACCAGCACCGACACGGCCACCCCCACGCCGAGGTAGAGCCATTGCCGGGCCGTGTCCGCGCCGCGCGCATGCGCCGCGGCGGTGTAGGCGCCCGCAGAGCCCAAGTGTCGCCGAGTCAAATAGAACTGCAATACGCCGAACGCCATGAATAGCGCAGCCACGGCGAACCCTGAGCGAAGGCCGAAGTACACCTGGACGGCGCCGATAACCAGCGGCCCCAAGAAGCCGCCCACGTTGATGCCGATATAGAACACGGTGAACCCGGAGTCGAGCCGCGCACCGCCTTCCGGATAGAGCTCGGCGACGATGGCGCTGACGTTGGGCTTGAGCAGACCCACGCCGAGCACGATCACCACCAATCCTAAGTAGAAGCCGCGAGGACCGGCCGACATCGCCAGCATCGCATTGCCGGCGGCAATGGCGATGCCCCCGGCGAGCACGGCGCGCTGCGCGCCGATCAACCGGTCCGCAATCCAGCCCCCCGGCAGCGCCGCGAGATAGACGCCCGCGGTATACAGACCATAGATCGCCGTGGCCGTCTTGTCGTCGATGCCGAAGCCGCCGCCGGCGACCGCAGCCACGAGGAAAAGCACCAGCACGGCGCGCATGCCGTAGTAGGTGAACCTCTCCCACATTTCCGTGAAGAACAGCGTGGCGAGGCCACGCGGGTGCCCGAAAAAAGTGGCGCTCAAACGCAGGCTCCTAGGCGCCGGCTTCGCGCTCGGCCTGCTCTGCTTCCTCTTTGGCGCGTGCCGCTATTTTATCTTTGAGTAATAGTCCGGCCATGATGATCCCTATTTCGTACAGCAAGTACATCGGCACCGCCATGGCGCTCTGCGACACGGCGTCGGGCGGCGTCACGAAGGCGGCGAAGATGAATATCCCCAGTAACACGAATCCGCGATTCTTCTTGAGTGTCGCGAGTCTTACGAATCCCGTCCACACCAATAATACAGTAGCCACCGGCACTTCGAAGGCCAAACCGAAGGCGAGCAGCAGGATCATCACGAAGTCGAGATAGCTGCTCATGTCGGTCATCATCTGCACGCCGTGAGGCGTGGTGGCGACGAAGAAGCTCAGCATGACCGGAAAGACCACGTAGTAGGCGAAGGCGGCGCCGAGGTAGAACAGCAGCACGCTGGATATGAGCAGGGGAACCGCCAGCTTCTTCTCGTGTTTGTACAGCCCCGGTGCGACGAATGCCCAGGCTTGATACAGCACCACGGGCATGGCGATCCCAATGGCGAGCAGCAGCGCCAATTTGAACGGCACCGTGAAGGGCGCCACCACGCTGGTCGCGATGATGGTCGCGCCCGCCGGCAATTTGTGAATCAGGGGTTCCGCCACGAAGGTGAACAGCTGGTTCATGTACGCGGCGCAGGGAATGAAGCAGATTCCGACCGCCAACATCGCCTTCAGGAGCCGATCGCGCAACTCCAGCAAATGCGAGATCAGGGTACCTTCGGCGAGGTCGTCCGGCTCGCCGGGCTCATTCATGGGGCGATTTGGGGGCAGTGGCGCCGGAGCTTTCGG
>JBARBX010000020.1:0-1753 GCA_049793535.1 Steroidobacteraceae bacterium
CGCCGGAACAGCCGAAACCGCAGCCCGCGGCGCCCGTTGTTCCGCCAACGCCCCAATCGCAGGCGCAAGTCGAGGCGCCGCGGCCATCGGCAGTTCCGGCTCGTCCGAATTTTGCGTTGAACGATTCCAATCCCGCCGACCAGTTGAAGCGTGATTTGCAAAACGCCATGCGCAATCGAGGCGGCGCGGCTGGAGAACCGGCTGCGGGCGGTCTCGCCCAGCATCCCGGCGCGGCAGGCGGCGTAAGAATACTGAGCGACACGCAGGGAGTCGACTTCAACTCCTGGCTGGCGCGCTGGCACTACGAGACTGAGAGGACCTGGGACCCGCTAATTCCCGACGAAGTGAACCCGCCGATTCTCAAGTCGGGCGTGGTGGTCATCCGCTTCAAGGTGTTGCCCAACGGCCGGCTTATGGACGGCAGCGTGATGCTCGAAGGCCGATCGGGCGATACGGCACTCGACCGCGCTGCGTGGGGCGCGCTGACGGGCTCGAACTACCCGCCGCTGCCGCGCGATTTCCACGGCCCATATATCGAGTTGCGGGCATATTTCCTTTACAACATGCAGCCGCCGAATCAGTAGGGCATCAGCAGCTACTCTTCCGCCGAATGGCTCTGCGGAATGTGCGCCAGATCATCCTCGTCCGCAGTCGATTCGAGCGGATGCCCTCCACCCGGAAGGAAGATGCCGTCCTGTTCGAGCAGCGCTTCATAGACAGGCGTGTGCCGCCAGTGGCGGGCGAGGGCAAAGGCGCTCATGTTGGCGATCATCAGCGGGAGCACCAGCCCGTAGCCGCCGGTCATCTCAAAGATGATCAGCACCGAGGTCATGGGCGCGCGAACGACTCCAGCAAACACCGCGCCCATGCCTACTACCGCAAATGCGCCGATGGAGTCGGCCGGGTGATGAAAGACGGCGACATCGATATAGCCCACTGCGCCGCCCAGCATTCCGCCCATGAAAAGCGCCGGCGCAAAGATGCCGCCCGCGCCACCGCTTGAATACGATGTGACGGTCGCCGCCAGCTTGAGCACGCAGAGCACAGCCATCGCCAAAACCGGCAGCCCGCCCACCAGCGCCATGGTGAGCGTCTTGTAAGGATCGCCGGCAATGCCGTTCACGTGGAAGAAGTAGAGCGCTACAACCGCAAAACTCCCGGTGGCCGCGCCGCCGATTCCCGGCTGCACCCATTTGGGAACTCGCTTCAGCATGCGAAACCACAGCCGTAGCCAGAGAAGCGAATCGGTGAACGCAATTGAAACCACCGCGGCCAGCACACCCAGCAGCGCGTACCACATCAGTGAAGAGGCACTGCCAAGCGTGTAGTCCCGCTTCAAGTGGAACAGCGGCGCAGAACCGAATCCGGGCGTGGAATGTTCGACCACCGCGGCCAGTGCGGCAGCCACGATCACTCCCGAGAGCATGGTTTGATCGAGGTTGCCAACCAGTTCCTCGAGCGTAAAAGTAACTGCGGCGATGGGCGCGTTGAAGGCCGCCGCAATGCCTGCCGCCATGCCCACCGACGTCATTCTGCGCCGATTCTCAGGGCTGAGCCTGGCTGCCCGGGCCAGCATGCTGCTCACGCCCGAGCAGATATGTACCGTGGGGCCCTCGACGCCCAGCGATGCGCCGGCGCCGAGCTGAATCACGCAGAGCACAAACTTGCCGACCGTCTCTTTGAAAGAGATGAAGCCGAAGCGCCTGAAGTATGCAACTTTGACCTGGGGAATGCCGCTGCCGGCTGCCGCGGG
>JBARBX010000021.1:0-8592 GCA_049793535.1 Steroidobacteraceae bacterium
ATCTCACCGCGATTGCCAAACAGGCAAAGGCGGTACGCACCTACGCCTCAACGCAAGGTCTGGAACGCGTTCCAGAGATCGCGGCTGAACTCGGGCTGACGGTCACGCTGGGAATCTGGATCGATAAAGACGAAGTCCGAAACGAGCGCGAGATCGAGACTGGGCTTGACCTCGCGCGGCACCACCCCAACGTCACCCGGCTGGTCGTGGGCAATGAAACAGTCTTCCGGCAGGAACACACCGCGGTCGAACTTGCCAAGATCGTCCGCCGCGTCGAGCAACACAGTCCGGTGCCGGTGGCGACCGCCGACCACTGGAAAACATTTCTTGACCATCCCGAGCTTGTTGATGCGGTGGATCAGGTCTTCGCCCATATCATCCCCTACTGGGACGGTTTGTCCAAGAAAACCGCCGTCGAGGGATCGCTCGCGATCTACGACAGACTGCGGGCGGCCTATCCAGGCAAAAAAATTGTTATTGGGGAGTTTGGTTGGCCAAGTGCGGGGCACAATTTCGAGCACGCCGTCCCGGGTCCGCTCAGCCAAGCGCGTGTGCTGCGCAACTTCGTTGCCGAGGCCAACGCGCGTGGCATCGACTACAATATTGTCGAGGCGATCGATCAACCGGAAAAGATTTTCGAGGGTAACGTCGGTCCATACTGGGGTATCCTCGATGCGTCGCTGCGGCCTAAATTTTCTTGGACAGGACCGCTTGTCGACGCTGACTATTGGAAAGCAGCCTGGCTTGCCATCCTCATTGGCTCATTTTTGTCGATCTCGATTCTGGCGCTGCCGGGAGCGACCATTGGCCAGGCAGCGGTGCTTGCCGGCTTCGACCATTTGATCGGCGACTGGTGTGCTGGCGTGCAGGTGTACTGGCACGACCACTACCTCCTGCACGGGGAGGTGCTCACGTTTGCGATCGCGCTTCCGCTACTGGGCCTGCTCGCGCCGATTGTGCTGTTCCGGGTGCGCGAGATGGCCACCGTCGCGCTCGGGGGCAAACCCACGCGGCTGCTGAACTTGCTATCGCCGGTGCTGGACGTGCGCGCGCCCAAAGTCTCGATCCACATTCCTGCCTATCGGGAGCCTCCGGACATGCTGCTGCGTACGATCGACTCAGTCGCGCGGCTCGGTTACCCGGATTTCGAGTGCGTGGTCGTCATCAACAACACGCCGGATCCGGCATTCTGGGAGCCGATCGAGAAGCGCTGTCGCGAGCTTGGGCCGCGTTTCAAGTTTGTGTGTGTCCAGAATCTCGAAGGATTCAAGGCCGCGGCACTGCGGGTCGCGATGACGCAGACCGCGGGTGATGCCGAGATCATCGGAGTCATCGACGCCGACTATATGGTTGATCCGCGTTGGCTCAAGGACCTGGTCCCCGGCTTCGCGGATCCGGAGGTCGGATTGATCCAGGCGCCGCAGGATCATCGTGACGGCTGCCGCAGTTCGATCCATGCCGCTATGAACGCTGAATATGCGGGATTTTTTGACATCGGGATGGTCGAACGCAACGAGGTGAACGCCATCATCGTCCACGGGACGATGTGCCTGATCCGCCGTACCGCAATGGACGCTGCAGGTGGCTGGTCAAGCGACACGATTTGCGAAGACAGCGACCTCGGATTGACGATCCTGGAACTGGGGTGGCGCGCCGACTACACCAACCGCCGCTACGGATGGGGATTGCTGCCGCAAGACTATCTGGCTTTCAAGACCCAACGGGCGCGATGGGCCGGCGGCGCCGTGCAGATCGTGAAGAAGCACTGGCGGCGGTTCCTTCCAGGCCGGAGCCTGCTCGACCACAATCAGAAACGCGAATTTGCGTTCGGCTGGCTCAGCTGGTTCGGATCCGAAATCGTCGCCGTCGCGGCCGCGCTGCTTAATCTGATCTGGGTGCCCTTTGTCGTGTTCCAGGTTGTTGCCATCCCGGATCCGCTCTTGCTGCTGCCGAGTATTGCGGCCTTCCTGGTATCGCTGCTCCATTTCGTCAGCGCTTACCGGACGCGCGTCGCAATTCCGTACCGGCAGATGCTTGGCGCGATGGTGGTGTTCATGTCGGTGCAATGGACGGTGGCGAGCGCTGCCTTTAAAGCCGCGTTTCCGGCGCGGAAAAGCTATTTCCACCGCACCCGCAAGGGCGGGGGCAGCACTGTCCACGCGCGCTTTGCAGCGATACCCGAAGCCGTCCTCGGTTTGCTGCTGGTCGCGGGTGGCATTACGGTGTTTGTGACCAATGTTTACCGGCTTTTGGGGACCGATTTGTTCGGTGCGATCCTGGTCATTCAGAGCCTGCCGTTCTTGTCTGCCGTGGCGTTGGCGGGATTAGAACGTCTCAGCGAAGCAGTAAATAACAAGCCTGCGCTGCGTTGTTGAAGTGCGCGGCCGCAATCATTGCGATAGCTAACAATTTGTGGGGCATCCAGCCGCCAGGATCGTCGGCTGAGAAACGGCATTGAGGCAGCCGACGAGAATGTTGGCGTCGAATAGTGCCTTCACCATTTCGCTAAGCACCCTTTTCCTATTGCCCCAAGCCGTCTACCTTGCGTTTGCCCCACAGGCCGAACGCATCGCCATCCTGTTTGTACGTTGCTTCGCGAGATAGTCGCTAATCGCCCGATGGATTAGGGCCGCACGAGATCGCAACTCTTCTCTCGACAATTCGTCCAGCGCCTGGACGACGGCGAGCAACCTCGCTTACCGCTGGTTCTGTCGGCTCGGCCTCGACGGCGAGGTACCGGACCACTCGACCTTCTCCAAGAATAGGCATGGCCGCTTCCGCGATTGCGATCTGCTACGAAAGCTGTTCGAGACCGTAGTCCGGCGCTGCACGGCGGAAGGGTTGGTCGAGGGGGCCGCATTTGCGGTCGATGCCAGCCTGATTGCCGCCGATGCCAACAAGCAGCGTTCTGCTGCTGGGTCTGACGATGTTGACTTGGAGGCCATCGCCAGGACGCGCCGATCCGTCCGCGAATATCTCGACACCCTAGATGAGGCTGCTTGGGGCGCGGCGAGCGAGACGGTTCCGAAGTTTATCTCTAGGTCGGATCCGGCCGCACAATGGGCCGGCGCTCACAAAGGGCATGCCTTCTTTGCCTACGCCGACAACTACCTGATCGACCTGAAGGCCGCGATCATCATCGATGTCGAGGCGACGCGAGCTATCCGGCAGGCTGAGGTCGGTGCGGCACGCACAATGATTGAGCGCATCGAAGAGCGCCTCCGGCTCTGTCACGAGCGTCTGGCCGCCGACAGTGCTTACGGTGCTTACGGTTCAGCCGAGATGCTGCGGTGGCTCGTTAACGAGCACGCGATCGAGCCGCACATTCCGTGTTCGATAAGTCGGCCCGCGACGATGGGACGTTCTCTCGCAAAGATTTTACCTACGATCAGGAACGCGATCTCTACGTCTGTCCAGCCGGCAAGGTGCTGAGCTCTACCGGGACTCCGGTGAATGACGGGGCAACACTGCTCTACCGCGCCAGCAAGCATGACTGCGAAACTGAAGCCGCGGTGCTGCCCGAAGATGCCGGCCCGCAAGGTCCCGCGTTCAATCCACGAAAAGGCCCGAGACGTTGCGCGCGATATCGCGAAGACCCACGCCTATGTCAGCTCGCGCCGTGAACGGAAGAAGATCGAAATGCTGTTCGCGCACCTGAAGCGAATCCTGCGCCTCGACCGGCTGAGGCTGAGAGGTCCTTGTGGCGCTCGAGACGAGTTCCTCCTGGCTGCCATCGCCCAGAACCTCCGAAAGCTGGCAAAGCTGATCCCACTACCCGCCCCAATGCCTGCTTGAGCACAAAAGAACTCACGCGCGCTTGGCTACTCGCACGATCTCGAACAGCTTCGCCGCCGACTTCTTCAACAAAATCCGCGCAGAGCGGACATTCGCACAATGAGCGGCTACGGCTTTCAGCGGTGGAGCAGACGTCTTTCAGGACCGCTATGATTTCCGTTAATGAGCACTTAGCCGACATGTTCGGCCGCACTGATGATTTCGGATTCTCGGGGGCAAAGCAGACGTCGCCGTTCCATAATATTCGAAGTGCGCACGTGATGTCTGGTGTCGAGGTGAGAACCGGCGTTATCGGCGTCCAGCTTCAGATCGGCTTTTTGACCCGTCTCGGATACCGCATTGCATCTGCCTAGTGGCGTGTTCGATTATCCGCGTCGATCTCAGGATCGATCGTGACGGCCGCTATCAGGGTAACCGGACCATCTTGCAAGATTGGGAAGACAGCCGCCCACGAGGCGGCGTAGTGCAAAATCGCAGGCCGTCGCAGATTTACCGCTTGGAGCGTGTGGCTCGCCGCCGCATCGGCGAAGCAATAGTGCCCATCGTCAGCGGCCGTGGCGCATCAGATACGAGCGCCTTTCGCCCGCGGGCCGGTTCGCGCATGGCGATCTTCTCGACAGCATCCGAGAACAAATAATCGCCGTGGCGGTGCCCGTAGGTTGCTCGCCGGGCGCCCTTAGCGGAATCCGCGGCCAAAGAAAACGACCGCGGATTCCGGGTTATGTGAGGCAGAAGCCGGGCGACTATTATTCGCCCTCCGTGCCGATCGCGTAGGCTGTCTCGCCGTGAACCGCGTCGTCACCGACCTTCAAGGTCGCATCATCCATGCGCAGTGGCACGATGAAAGAGATTACCTTGAGGATGATGTAGGTCGCGATCACGTTGTACACGATGATGAACGCGGCTCCCTCCGCCTGCAGCAATAGCTGACCGGGGTTGCCGTAGAGCAAGCCCGTGACATTGACGCCTGGCGCCTCCTTGTCGGTGCCGATGTACATCAGCATGGCGGGATTGGCGAAGATCCCGGTCAAGAGGCCGCCGGTGAGGCCGGCGACTCCGTGGGTCGAGAACACGCTCAGCGTATCGTCAACCTTCATCATGAAGCTCGTCTTCTGCAGCTTGTTCATGGCCAACCAGGGAATGATGCCGGCCACAACGCCAATAGCGATCGCGCCAAGCCCGTCGACGTAGCCGGCGGCGGGAGTGATGGCGACTAAGCCCGCGATCATGCCGTTGACGGCGCCTAGCACCGACGGCTTGCCGTAGGCCATCTTGTCTAGCAGCGTCCAGACTAGCAGCGCCACCGCTGTGCAGGTGTTGGTGTTGAGCACCGCAGCACCGGCGTCGGCGTTGGCGAAATAGGGGTCGCCGCCGTTGAAGCCGTTCCAGCCCAGCCAAAGGATTCCGGCACCGACCAGCGTCATCAACAGACTGTTAGGCGGGAAATGGTCACGGTCGGCCTGCAGCCGCGGACCGATCATCCATGCGGCCATAAAGCCCGATGTGCCGGCGGCAAGATGGATAACATAGCCTCCCGAGAAGTCGGCCACGCCCATGCCGGCGAGCCAGCCGCCGCCCCATAAACTGAAGGCGCCCACCGTATAAACGAGGGTCATCCATACCGGGCAGAAGATCATCCACGCCGAGAAATTCATCCGGCCGAGCACAGAACCGGCGAGGATGATGACGGTGATGGCGGCGAACACGAACTGGAAGAAAATCAGTGTCGCCATCGGGAAGGTGAGCGCCGGCATGCCCGCTGCGGCGGCCGGAACGGTTGCTTGTCCGGTGGTAAAGGCGGCAGACGTCGCCAAGCCGGGTTTGCCGAGGAATGGGAACCATTGCTCCCCGAATGCCATGTTGTAGTCAAACAGGACCCAAACGACCAGGACCGAGGCGAACGCATAGAACGCCATGAAGGCGGAGTTGATCGCCCACTTTTTCTTGACGATGCCGCCGTAGAGAACCGTTAGCCCCGGAATACTTTGCAGACCGACGAAAGTCGCGGCCGCGAGCTGCCAGGCATTGTTGCCAGTGTCTAGCCATTGTGGTGAAGGTACGAGTGCCATGAGCTTTCCCCCCAATTGCGAAAGTTGGTTGCCCTGAACGAGCTTCAATCTGTGCGCGAATGGCACAGACCAGCATCGCGGAAAACGCAAACATTGTGCCACCCGTCGTGACCATGTCCGGACGTTGACGGGCTATCAATTTTCCATAAGATTCATGTGCCGAGTCAGGCCGATACGATCAAAATATATGCACGTGGTTGTAAATTAGGCAGGAGGTTGCGCTGGCGCGAGTTGTAACTCTGACCCGACTAGCGGGAATTGGCGCGTTGGCGGTTGCTATCGCGCCGCCTTGTGCCGAAGCGCAGCATGGCGAGACCACCATGACCTGCACAAATGTAGCAAGCGGTGCAAGTTGGCAGGTCAGGATCGACTACGACAAGGGTACAGCGGATTCCAATCCGGCCCGTATCAGCGCCGCGCAGGTTTCGTGGCGCGAAGCAAACGATGGCGGCAACTATACGCTTGACCGCAAATCCGGCGAACTTACGGTGGTCGTCGCGTCCAGCACTGGCGGCTATTTCCTCCATCATCGTTGCAGGCTGGAGAATTGAGACCGCGGTTGGCAAAATCAGAGTTGCGCCGTCACCGCGTCACGACCCGGGGGACCGGCTAGACCAATGGCTTGATCTCTCCGAAAAATCGGTCCCCGCTTTTCCGGATCTTGCTCTTGCGGAATTGGAACGGCGCCGATGAATCAGCGGGTTTCGGGCGTCAAGGTAAGCGTCGGGTTCGCCTCGGAAACCGGACCGCGCAAACGCAATGAGGATTTCGGCGGCGCGGTTTTCGGCCCGGAACTACCCCAGCCGCGCCGCGACGTGGTGGCGGCAATCGCCGATGGCATCGGAAGCACTAAAGGCGGCCGCGAAGCCGCCGAGATAGCGGTGCGCGGCTTCCTGGACGGATTTTGCGATTTGCCTGAGACGATGGAAGTGCGGCGCGCCGCCGCCATCGTGCTGAATGCACTCAATAGTTGGCTTCATTCGCAAGGCCTGCGGGACGCCGAGTTGATGGGGATGGGATGCACCTTCTCCGCACTGGTGCTGCGCGGACGCCTCGCGCATGTACTGCATGTGGGCGACACCCGCGCATACCGGCTCAGCCGCAACCGCCTGAGTTGCCTCACTACCGACCATGTAGGGCGGAACGGCACCGGCCGGTCGAACATCCTCACCCGCGCGTTGGGTGTCGAGACCGAAGTTCGGCTGGACTACACTAGCCAGCCCATGGCGCAGCACGACCGCTTCCTGCTCTGCAGCGACGGCGTGCACGGTTGCCTCGGTTTAGAGACGATCGCCGATATCATGCGCGAGCGCGTCTCGTCCGAAGATACCGCGCGCGCGCTGGTCGCCGCCGCGCTGCAGGCCGACAGCACCGACAACTGCACCGCGCTGGTGCTCGACGTGGTCGGCCTGGAGACCGCCGAAACGTCTGATATCGGTGCCAGCATCGCGCAGCTACCGCTGATCGCGGCGCCGCTTGGCGGCGAGACGATCGATGGTTTTGTACTCAAAGTGCTGGTGTCGGACGGAAGGTACAGCCGCCTGTTCGGCGCGGAGAACGAGGTCGAGGGCGGCGAGGTGGTGCTGAAGTTTCCCAAGCCCCTGGTGGCCAGCGTGGCCGCCTACCGCGCAGCCTTCGTCCGCGAAGCGTGGGTGGGCGCGCGCGTGACGAGCCCCTGGCTCGGTCACGTCATCGAGCTGCCGTCAGGACGACAGACCTGCCTCTATACGGTGATGCCACTTTACCAAGGCGAACTTCTGGAAACCCGGCTCGCGCGCCGCCCCGCGCTTGGACTGGAGGAGGGACGCAATATCGCGATCAAGCTGGCGCGGGCGGTAGCGGCTCTGCATCGCGCCGGCATCGTGCATCGCGACATCAAGCCGGACAACGTAATCCTCGAGGTAGAGGGATCGCTAAAGCTGATCGATTTCGGGGTGGTGCGCATCCCCGGAATGGAGGATTCCGCGCCGGAGGATATTCCGGGCACACTGGCCTACATGGCGCCCGAAATGTTCGACAAGGAACCCGGCAACGAGGCGACCGACGTCTACGCTCTCGGCGTCACCATGTTCCGCGCCTTCACCGGCGAATTTCCTTACGGCAATCCCGACGCCCCTAGTCCGCCGCGCCGGGAACGGCCGATAGCGCTGTCGGCTCCGCGCCCGGATCTCCCAGCCTGGCTTGAGGCCGCGCTCGGCCGGGCGATTGCCCAAGATCCGGCCGAGCGTTTTCGCGACATGGCCGAATTTGCCCTCGAGATGGAGGCGGGTCCGGTGCGCGCGCCGCTCACAGTGCAAAGACCGCGGACCCTCTACGAGCGTAACCCGCTGCGGTTCTGGCAAGGTGTGGCCGCGCTACTTGCGCTAGCACTGTTGCTATCGCTGTTGCGACGCTAAGGGAAGGGAATGCTCCGGTTTCGCGCGATCTGCAAGTTTTTTCTCTGCGCGTTGCTTGTTCTATGCTGACCAACACTTTTTGCGCCATTACTTTTGGAGCCGTTGTTGGTTACTGCCGCCGCAGTCTGCCCCCGCAAAACAAAAAGCGCTCTTCTCAGGAGCGCCTTTTGTATCTCCGGGCCGTGATAGGCGCCGGCCCGCCAGCTTACAGCGAGTAGTACATCTCGAACTCGATCGGATGCGGCGTCATTTCGAAACGCTCGACTTCCTGCATCTTCAGATCGATATAGGCGTCGATGAAGTCGTCGTCGAACACGCCACCGTTCTTGAGG
>JBARBX010000022.1:0-2298 GCA_049793535.1 Steroidobacteraceae bacterium
CACCCACCCCCTCCAACGTCTTCGGATCCACTCGATGCCACTCCGTAGATAATCGCCCGATCATACCGTGTGACACAGTAAGGTGCTCCGGCAGAGATCGATAATGGCGCTGTGCAGAGCCTGTCACACATTCGATGTAAAGTTTTACATATCCTTACAAAAGCTGCGCCGGGCGTCACTAAGCGGCTTTTTGGTGGGTAGGAAGCGGTTGTCCCTGTGGGGGACTCTCCGCATAATGGCGCTTCAGATTGCCGCGGCCCTTAACTAGATTGGGGGATGTTCGATGGAGCCTCAAAGAATGCCGGGCGCCGCCCGGGTGCTCAGTGTGCGACAAAACGATTTGACAGCGCGTGCGCGCGCCGCGGCCGACGCGGCCAAAACCTACGCCTCGGCGGTGGACGCGGAGGCCCGCTTCCCGAGCGAGGCCTTTGCCGAAATTCGCAAACAGCGGCTGCTCGGGATCCAGGTCCCTCAAGCCCTGGGGGGCGAAGGGGCGAGCATCGCGGAAATCGCCGATGTCTGCTATATCCTCGGCCAGTCCTGCTCCTCCACGGCGCTGATTTACGCGATGCACCAGATCAAGATGGCGTGCATCACCCGGCACAGCAAGGGCCATGCGGCGATCGAGCGCATCTTGAGCCGGATCGCCGCCGAACAGTTGCTCATGGCGTCCTCCACCACCGAAGGCCAGGCCGGCGGCAACGTCCGCTCCAGCGAGGCAGCCGTCGAGCGCGACGGCGGACAGGTGACGCTGGAACGCAAGGCAACCGTCATTTCCTATGCCGTCGAGGCGGACGGAGTCGTGACCACCGCGCGCCGCGCGGCCGATGCCGCGGGTTCCGACCAGGTCTTGCTGGTGCTGCTGAAGTCCGACTACACCCTCGAGCGCTTGCAGGTGTGGGACACGCTCGGCATGCGCGGAACGCATAGCGAAGGCTTCACGCTGCGCGCACGCGCGGCGGCGGAGCAAATCATGCCCGAACCCTACGATAGAATTCATGCACAAACCATGGTGCCGTTCGCCCACCTTTTGTGGGGCTCGGTCTGGGCGGGAATTGCCGCCGCGGCTGCCGCCAAAGCGCAGGCCTTCATTCGGCACGCGGTGCGCGGCTCGAACGGCCAGATGCCGCCGGGTGCCGCGCACTTCACCCAGGCGGTCTCGACGCTGCGAACCTTGCGCGGCGTGCTGGCCGCGAATCTGCACAGCTACCAAGCCATCATGTCGGATGAAAAGGCGATCTCTTCTCTGGAGTTCCAGGCCCAGATCACCCTGACCAAGGTGCAGGCATCGGAGCTCGCGGTGACGACCGTCTTGAGTTCGCTGCGCGCCTGCGGCTTGTCCGGCTACCGCAACGACACCGAATTCACCATCGGCCGCCTGTTGCGCGATGTACTGTCGGCACCGCTCATGATCAACAACGACCGCATCCTCTCCAACCTCGCCACGACGTCCCTGATGACGCCGCTGCCGACTTCCATCAGTGGTTGAATCTATGTCCAATAGCAGCAACGCAGGCTCCGCCGTGAGCGCACCGGCCGATCCGCTCAGCGCCATCGCGGATGGACTGTTTCGGTCCATGGGTGTCGACGGTGTGTATGCGCGCACCGCCCTGTATACGCACCTCGTCGAGCGCCTCGAGGGCTACATCACACGGCAGCGGGATCCCAAAGCGGAAATCATGCGCTTCCCGCCCGTGATGAGCCGCAAACAGCTCGAGAAATCCGGCTACCTCAAGAGCTTCCCCAATTTGCTGGGCTGCGTGTGCGCTCTTCACGGCTCCGAAGCCTCGATCCGGTCGGCCGTCGATCGTTACGATGAAGGCGGCGATTGGACCACCTCGGTGACCTCCTCGGACCTGGTGCTGTCGCCGGCCGCCTGCTATCCCGTCTACCCCATCGTGGCGACCCGCGGTGCACTGCCGGCCGGCGGCCTGCAGTTCGACATCGAAGCCGATGTGTTCCGGCATGAGCCCTCGCGCAGTCTGGATCGCCTGCAATCCTTCCGCATGCGCGAATTCGTGAGAATCGGCTCGCCCCAGGAAATCCTGGAGTTTCGCGAAAGCTGGATGGCCAGGGCGCCGGGCCTCGCGGCCGACCTCGGCCTGCCGTTCACCATCGACGTCGCGAACGATCCATTTTTTGGCCGCGTCGGCCAGGTCATGGCCGTGAGCCAGCGCCAACAGGCCCTGAAATTCGAGCTGCTGATCCCCTACTATCCGGGCGCTTCACCCACGGCCTGCATGAGCTTCAACTATCACCGGGAGCACTTCGGCCAGGTGTGGGGTATCCATGACGACC
>JBARBX010000023.1:0-3587 GCA_049793535.1 Steroidobacteraceae bacterium
TCGAGAAGCTGCGCGGCGCCTACTCCATCATTCTTGCCGAGGTGCTGGAGCGGCGGCGGTTGTTCGCCGGGTGCTTTCTGGGTTTTTGCGTGCTGTCGTGCTGCTTGGTTTTCATTCTGGGGCGGGATTTCTTTCCCAGCGTGGACGGCGGGCAAATTCGCCTGCACATGCGTCTGCCCACCGGCACGCGGATCGAGGAGACGGCGCGAGTGGCGGACCAGGTGGAAAGCGTCATCCGCACCCTGGTGCCGCCCGCCGAACTCGGCACGATCCTCGACAATCTGGGCGTGGCGGTCAGCGGCATCAACAAGACCTATAGCAACGCCGGCACCTTCGGCAGTCACGACGGCGAGATTCAAGTGTCGCTGAACGCAGGACACCGGCCGACGCAGGACTACGTGGAACAGATGCGCCGTGAATTGCCGCGGCGCTTCCCGGGCGTGGAGTTCTTCTTCCAGCCGGCCGACATGGTGACGCAGATCCTGAACTTCGGATTGCCGTCCGCGATCGATGTCAAAGTCACCGGCGCCGACCTGCGGGCGGATTATGATATTGCCGCGAAGCTCGAGAAGCAGATGGCAATGATTCCGGGCACGGTCGATACGCACATTCAGCAGCGCCTCGATCTGCCCACGGTGGCGTTGAATATGGATCGCACGCAGCTCCAGCAATTGGGCTTGAGCCCCAGCGATGTGACTTCCGATCTCTTGGTATCGACTGCGGGTACTTCGCAGACCGCACCGGCCTTCTGGTTGAACCCCTCGAACGGAGTGGTGTACAGCTTGACCGTGCAGTCGCCGCAGTATTCGATCGACAGTCTCGACGAGCTGCTGCGCACGCCGGTCCGCGCGGCGGGCGCCACGACGGGCGTCGCCCCGCAGCTACTGAGCAATCTGGTCGGCGTCACGCCGGCCGCGCAGGAGGCAGTCGATTCGCGTTACAACCTGGCGCCGACCATCGACATATTTGCCAGCGCGCAAGGCCGCGACATGGGCGGCATTTCCGCCGATATCCGGCGTTTGGTGGGGGAATTGCGCCCGCATTTGCCGCGCGGCGTGAGCGTCGAGATCCGCGGCCAGACGGAAACCATGAAATCGTCGTTCGTCGAACTGGGAGTGGGGTTGGTGATGGCGGTGGTCATGGTGTACCTGCTGATCGTCGTCAATTTCCAGTCCTGGGTCGACGCCTTCATCATCATCACCGCGCTGCCGGCGGCACTCGCGGGAATCTGCTGGATGTTGCTGCTGACCGGCACCACCTTGAGCGTGCCCGCACTGACCGGCGCGATCATGACCATGGGTGTCGCAACGGCCAACAGCATTCTGGTGGTTTCCTTTGCGCGCCAGCGCATGGGCGAGGGCTTGGGTCCGGTCAAGGCGGCGCTCGACGCGGGGGCGACCCGCATACGTCCGGTATTGATGACAGCTCTGGCGATGATCATCGGTATGATCCCCATGGCGCTGGGAATGGGCGAGGGCGCCGAGCAAAACGCCCCCCTGGGACGAGCCGTAATCGGCGGATTGCTGTTTGCCACGGTGTCCACTTTGTTTTTCGTGCCGGTGATATTTGCCGGCGTTCACCGTCGCCTCGAGCTGCGCCGGGAACGACGCTTATCGATGCCGCCGCCGATCGCCGAAGGAACACGCTGACATGTCTGAAATGGAAAACGCTGCCGTGTTGAAACGCGCCAAAATCGCCGTCGGCGGAATCGTCGGCATCCTGGTGCTCGGCGCCGTGATTGTATTCGTGCTGCGCGGCTTTCAGGCCCGTGCCTTGGACAGGTCCACGGCCTTGCACGCGAGGCAGTATGTGACGACGATCACCCCGAAGGCAGGTGGCGAGGGACAGCCGCTCACGCTGCCGGGAACGCTGCTCGGGATCATCGAATCGACCGTCTATGCGCGCAGCAACGGCTATGTGGTGCGATGGGTCAAGGACATCGGCAGTTCGGTCAAGAAGGGCGATCTACTGGCCGAGATCACCGCACCTGAAGTCGATCAGGAATTGGCGCAGGCCGTTTCGGCGCGCGATCAGGCTGCCGCCAGTGCTGCCCTGGCGAAGAGCACCGCCGATCGCTGGCAGGCTTTGCGTCAAAAGGACGCTGTGACCCAGCAAGACTTGGACGAGCGCCTGAGCGCCTACAGTCAAGCGCAGGCCAATCTTGCCGCGGCGGACGCCAATGTGCGGCGTCTGCGGAAGCTTCAGGGATTCAACCAGGTGGTGGCGCCCTATGACGGCGTCGTGACCCGGCGAAACATCGACGTGGGCGATCTCGTCAATGCCGGCAACGGCGGGACCGGGCAGGCGCTGTTTTCCGTCGCCCAGGTCGATCCGCTGCGTCTGTACGTCTACGTACCGCAGAACTATGCGCGGCAGGTCAAAGTCGGCGATTCGGTGACCGTCACCCTGGCGGAGCGCGTCGGCGAGCAATATCGCGGCTCCGTCGCGCGTACCGCCCGCGCCATCGATGCCGCCACGCGAACCATGCAAGTGGAGATACGGGTCCCGAACCCCAGCAACGCGCTCATCACGGGCTCCTATGTTCAAGTGACGCTGCCCATCAGCGTCGAGCCCTCAGCTCTCGTCGTCCCCACCAACGTCCTGCTGTTCCGGCCCGAGGGAACGCGAGTCGCCTTGGTCGATGGCGGCGGCCGGGTGCATTTGACCGCGGTGAAATTGGGCACGGATTTCGGTACCCGCGTCGAAGTACTGAGCGGGCTCAAGCTGAGCGACCGGGTCATTTTGAATCCGGCCGATTCGCTGGCCGACGGCGATGTGGTGACTCTGCCCGAGCAGTCCTCCAAGGGCGGGTAGCGATGGCGCGCCCCCCCAATCGGCGTCATCGCTTGCGGTGGAGGCGTGCGCCCTGGTGGGCCGCCTTAGGCGTTGCCGCCGGCTGTGCGGTGGGTCCGGATTATCACCGGCCGGCGGCGGATGTCCCGCCCGCCTGGCATCCCGACGCTCCTTGGCACGAAGCCGCGCCGAGTGACGGAATCCTCAAGGGCGAATGGTGGCGCCTGTTTCAGGACGACACCTTGAATCCCTTGGTCGAGCGCGCTCTGGCCGGCAACCAGAATTTACGCGTTGCCGCGGCCCGCCTCGCCCAGGCGCGCGATGAAGTCACGGTGGCAACCGCGGATCTTTATCCCTTCGTGGGCCTGTCGGCCCAGGCCGATCGCGGCAAGACCTCGGCGAATCGGCCGCTCGCCGGCTACTCCATCCCGAATCAGTCCACGGTGCAAAATAATTTCGTGCTGGGTCCCACGGTGAACTACGAAGCCGATCTGTTCGGCCGCGTACGCCGCGAGGTCGAGGGTGCGCGCGCCTCCGAACAGCAGGCAGAGGCAGACTTCGAGAACACCCGGCTGCTGCTGACGGCGCAGCTCGTGACGGACTACTTCGCCCTGCGGGAGCTCGATGCGGAAATCGCAGTGGTGCGCCACAGCCTGGACCTGCAGCGCGACGCCTTGGGGTTCATCGCATCCCGACACGACCTCGGATTCGCCACGGGACTCGATTTGGCGCAGCAGCAGGCTTTGGTCGAGTCCGCGGCAACCCAGATGGAGTTATTGGACAATCAACGGGCC
>JBARBX010000024.1:0-2807 GCA_049793535.1 Steroidobacteraceae bacterium
GTCGCCATTGAGGGTGGCAATTCGCCCCTGATCGAGCGGCTGCTCAGCCTCCGTCGCCGCAATCATTTCGCGCAGGCAGTCGCATGCCTGCAAAAGAGTTTGCACCGCCTCGGAGGTGACCGGCCGCACGCCGTTGCGCATCTCGTCGAGCAGCGTCTCCACCCCGTGGGTGAAGGCGGCAACCTCGGCGAAGCCGAAAGTCGCCGACCCGCCCTTGATCGAATGGGCGGCACGAAAGATCGTGTTGATGTTTTCGGTATCGGCAGTGGCACCCAGCCCCAACAGACCGGTCTCCATCGCATCAAGCCCCTCCCGGCTCTCCTGGAAGAAGACTTTGACGATCTCAGCCATTTCGGGGTCTATGGTCACGCTCGATTCCTTCGGCACATGTGTTCGATAAACTTCCGCGACGCGGCTCAGATGACGCGAGCCACGGTTGCAAGCAGTTGCGGAGGGTTGAAGGGCTTGACGATCCACCCCGTGGCACCCGCCCGCTTGCCGTCCATCTTCTTCTCCTGGCTGGACTCGGTCGTGAGTATGAGCATCGGCACCAGCTTGTAGTTCAGCAGGGCCCGCAGTTCACGCACCAGGGTAATGCCGTCCATGCGCGGCATGTGCACGTCGGTCAGCACCAAATCGACCGCCGACTGGCGCGCCAATTCGAGCGCTTCGACTCCGTCGCAGGCCTGCATCACCTCGTATCCGGCGCCCTGAAGGGTGAACAGCACCATCTGCCGCATCGATGCCGAGTCGTCGACCGCAAGTATTTTTTTAGCCATTGAAAACCGTCTCCGCTCAGCATTCGCCGTTAAAGCAGTGCGCACTCAACAGCAGGAGTATCGTCAAGGGGCGTGGAAACTTAACGTGCCCGGGCGCCCGATCGGGGAGGCTCGAGGCGCGCCGCGATTCCTGAGAACCTCGTCACATTCCGCGCGCTGCGGGGCGGCCCCGCCGCAGGGCTAGGCGGCGATCATCAGCGGCAGCACTTCGGCCGCCGACTTTTGGGTTTCCTGGATGATTTCCCGCAGCGCGTCGGCATCCAGTTTGAGCGCGCGCAGCGCAGCCGGGGACAGGCTCGGGCCGTCGGTGAGGTCGCTGCTGCCGATTTCGGCCAGCACCGCCACCGTGTTGGCGACATGAATAGTCGCGACCTCCAGGGGATGCGCCTTGGCGCGCTCGGGTTCGTGGTGAAATTCGATGCATTCCTGCAACGACTCCGGCATGGCCCAATTGCGCGCAAGGGCGACCCCAACGGCGCCGTGGTCGAACCCGACCACCTCCCGCTCGCAAAGATACAGCCCCCGGTCGTCCGCCGAATCCACCGACATCAGCAGCGCTTCCCGCGCCGGCACCGGCGCGCGGCTGAACAGCACCAGTTGGCCGATGTCGTGCAACAGCCCGGCGATGAAGGATGTATCGTCGCGGGTGCGTGCGCGTCGGCCTGCGATTTGGCCGGCGGCGACGGCGCACAGCACGCTGTGGCGCCAGAAGGATTCCATGGTGACCAGCTCGTTGCCGATACCGTCGAAGGTGCGGACCGCCGTGAGCCCGACGGTCAAATCGCGTACCTGCCGCACGCCGAGCACCGTGATTGCACGGCTGATATTGGCGATTTTGCCGTGCTGGCCGAAGGCGGGACTGTTGGCGATGCGCAGCAGGCGCGCCGTCAATGCCGCATCATGGCTGATCTCGCGGCCGATATCGGCCGCCGAGGACTTTGGATCGTCCACCAGGCTCGCGATGCGCAGCGCCACCTCGGGCAGCGTCACCAGATCCTTGATGCCTTCGACCAGTCTTGCAGGAGTCAAATCAGCCTTGTGCACAATACCTCCGCCCAAGGTGTCGGCCGCGGATCACGGAAGTTGAGCGTTGATCGCCCAAGTCCCCGCGGCGATTGACTGGGAGGCGGCCTTCCCATCAGTCTTGTGCGTCGCGGCCCGTCAAGGAATCCATGAATGATCACCGTCTACTCTGCCGATCACCTGCTGCGTAGCGCGCGCACCGAGCTCTATGGCGGTGAATTGGTTCGCCCCCACGAGTCGCCGGAGCGCGCGCAAATCGTCCTCGAACGGATTCAATCGGAGCGCATCGGGCAGGTGTTAGCCCCCGTCAAGTTCACCGCGGCGCCCTTGCTGCGTGTTCACGACGAGCAGTACGTTGCCTTTCTGGAGCAGGCCTGGGGCGAATGGACGGCCGCCGGCAACCGCGGGGAGGCCATCCCCGATTGCTGGCCCGCGCGGCGAATGGCCCAACGCCGTCCCAACAGCATCTCGGGAAAGCTGGGGTACTACGCCATGGCCGGCGAAACGTCGATCAGCCAAGGCACCTGGGAAGCGGCGCGCGCCGCCGCCGATGTGGCGTTGACGGGTGCGCTGCAAATCAAGGAAGGCGCCCGGGCTGCCTTCGCACTGTGCCGGCCTCCGGGGCATCACGCGGCGCGCGATTTGTACGGCGGCTACTGCTTCCTGAACAACGCGGCCATCGCGGCGCAGTACCTGCGCGACTCGGGCGCCGCTCGCGTGGCCATACTCGATGTCGATTTCCACCACGGCAACGGCACTCAAGACATCTTCTACGACCGCCCGGATGTGCTCTATATATCCTTGCACGGCGATCCCGCCGACGCCTTCCCGTATTTCTCCGGATATGCCGACGAAACCGGCGCGGGTGCGGGGACGGGATACACCCTGAATAGTCCCCTGCCACCGGGAACGGAATGGCCCGCGTGGGCGGCGGCGCTGCGCACGGCGCTCGGGCGCATGGCCGATTTCCGCGCGGACGCGCTGATCGTCTCCCTGGGCGTCGAT
>JBARBX010000025.1:0-7330 GCA_049793535.1 Steroidobacteraceae bacterium
GCACACGTCCTTGTCGCTGCCGGTGGAGTGGCATTCCCACACTTTCTTGCCGTCGGCAAGATTGTAGGCGGTGACTCGGCCGCGAGCCGCGAACTCGTCGCCGCCGAACCCGATGATGACTTTATCATTGGCAATGATCGGGGCCGGGGTGATGGTTTCGCCGCGGTCCGGATAGGCGCTCTTGACCACCCAGTCTTCCTTGCCGGTGATGGCATTGAGGGCAATGACATAGCCGTCCAGGGTGCCGAACACGAGTTTACCTTCCGCATACGACAGACCGCGGTTGACGGTATCGCAACAGGCGCGCGGCACGGCGGATTCGTCGCGACCACTGGTCTTGTTGTAATGCCACACTTGCTGCGGATGGTCCGGATCGCTCAGGTCGAGCGCCTGCACGATGTTCGGCCAGCCGCTCTCCAAGAACATCATCGGCTTGCCGCCGACATTCTCGATCACCAAGGGTTGCCCTTCGTGACCGCGCAAGGTGCCGCTCGACTGGGCCCATGCCATTTGCAATTCCTTGACGTTGCCGGTGTTGATCTCTTTCAGCGAGCTGTAGCGGGTCAGATTTAGATTACCCGCCGGGGCACCCCACTGATTGGGATCCTTGAAGCGTTGGAACTGTTCGGAATCCGTTGCGGCCATCGCGGCACCACAGGTCGTTACTAGGGCTGCGACGGCGTAAAACATCTTGACCTGACGTTTTGACGTAAGCCATTTCATCTCAATTCTCCTGCTGCGTGGGTCTTTACTGCACACAGGCGTTGAGTCTGGGTGCCGGACGAAAATGCGGAATACTTGTTAGTCGTTACTGCCAAAACTCCCTCCTTCGCGATGCTTACCTATTGTTTATTGGTCCAGCCGCGATCCTGCCGCGGCTAGTCTGATCCCAACGAGATGGTAAGTCAGCGATAGGCACCACCGCCTTGGGCCGCTATGATGGAATAGCAATGCCTATGCCATCCGCTGCAATTGCGAAAAGAAAATAGTAGTCGTTAAGAAATCGTTCCAAATCAGTTATTTATAATTTGCCGACGCAGACTTTTGGCGGCGTCGCAGCGCGAACTGTGTCATGAGCGTGACAGTGGAGCAGTTGTGATTGCGTCGTTAGTGAGGCGCACTGCCGCATTTATTTCCGGCCGATGCGCCTTGCATCGAAAATCCATCCATGGGAAAACTTAGGGTCTATGCGACAAAAACAGGACAAGCGCATGCAGCAGCGCCTTGGGGTCGGGTTCATCGGCAGCGGTTTCAACGCGCGCTTTCACATGCAGGCGTTTCGAGGAATTCGCGACGCGGACGTGCGCGGCGTATGGAGCCCTAACCGGGAGCACGCCGCCGATGCCGCCCGCCTTGCGCGGAATTTGGACATCGGAGAGGCGAAACCCTTCGCCTCCATCGGCGATATGGTCGCGGATCAGTCGATCGACGCCCTCTGGCTGACCGGCCCCAATCACACGCGGGTGGAGAATATAGAAGAGATCGTCGACGCGCTCGAGTCGGGCCGTGGGACCCTGCGCGGCATCGCCTGCGAAAAGCCGCTCGCGCGCACCGTCGCGGAGGCTGCGCACGTCGTTCGCCTGATCAAGCGGTCCGGGCTCACGCATGGCTACCTGGAGAATCAAGTGTTCGCGCCCCAGGTGCAAGCCGGCCACGCGCTGCTGTGGGCCCGGGGAGCGGCGGCCGGACGTCCGTATCTTGCGCGCGCCTCCGAGGAGCACAGCGGACCGCACATGCCCTGGTTCTGGCGGGGTGAGCTGCAGGGTGGCGGGGTTCTCAACGATATGATGTGCCACTCGGTGTTACTGGTGCGGCATCTGCTGACCCGCCCGGGCGCCGCATTGTCGACGGTGCGGCCAGTGCGCATCACGGCGCACATCGCGAGCCTCAAGTGGACGCAACCTCACTACCGCAAGGAGCTCAAGCGCACGTTCGGGCGCGGCGTCGATTATGGCAAGCATCCGTCGGAGGATTTTGCCAGCGTGACGCTCGAGTTCGCCACCGAGGACGGTCAGGTGGTGATCGGCGAGGCATCCACCTCGTGGAGCTTCGTGGGTCCCGGGCTGCGCCTGTCCGCCGAGTTGCTGGGGCCCGAGTACTCGATGTCGTGGAACACCCTCGACAGCGGCTTGAAACTTTTTTTCTCGCGCGCGGTGCGCGGCAATCAGGGTGAGGATCTGGTCGAGAAGCAGAACGCGGAAATAGGGCTGATGCCGGTCATTGCGAATGAAGCCGCAGCCTATGGCTACGAGAACGAGGATCGGCACTTCGTGCGCGTGTTTCTCGGCAAGGAAGAGCCGCTGCTGACCTTCGACGACGGTCTGGAGGTCGTGAAACTTCTGATGGCCGCCTATCAAAGCGCCGAACAGGGCAAGACGCTGGCCTTCCCGCCGCGCGGCCTGGATAAGTTCGTTCCTGCGGTGGCCAAGGGGACGTGGAGACCTCCCCGAAAGGAGCGCTGATGTCGAACTCGAAAGACCTGACGCGCCGCGAGTTCGTCGCGGAGGCGGGCCGCGCCGGTCTGGGCACCATGGCGGCCATCGCCGCGCCATTGATCGTGCCCAGCCGCGTACTCGGGCGCGGCGCGCGGGCCCCCAGCGATACCGTGAATGTCGCCATCGTCGGATTCGGTGGAATGGGCAGCCAGAATGCGCTCGTGCTCGCGCAATCCGAGCACATCGGTGCTGTCTGCGACGTGGACTTCGGGTACAGCGAACGCATGCTGGCCAATAAATTGACGGACGAGAAAGGCGATCCGCGGCCTGAGGGGCTGAAACTCAAGGAGCAGTTCGGCAAGGCGCGACGCTACGGTGATTTTCGCCGGATGCTGGCAATAGAGCGGGGCCTTGACGGGGTCGTCGTGGCGACCCCGGACCATTTGCATGCGGTGGTCGCGAAAGCGGCGATGGACCTGGGCAAGCACGTCTACGTGCAAAAGCCGCTCACGGCCACGGTGCATGAGGCCCGCACCTTGCGCGGGATTGCGCTCGCCAATCCCAAACTCGTGACTCAGATGGGAAACCAGGGGCATTCGAGCGAGGGCGCCCGCCTCATCAATGAGTGGATCGGCGCGGGCATCGTCGGGCCCGTCCACGAGGTCCACGTCTGGACCAATCGGCCGGTGGTCTACTGGCCGCAAGGGCTGCCGCGTCCGACGGGTCTGGCGCCCACCGAATTGCCCACCCGTTTCGGCAATCCTTGGACATACCGTCATGTGCAGGATGTGCTCGCTGCCGCGATGGGCGCCGGCCGCGAGCCGCCCGCGGGGCTCGACTGGAACATGTATCTCGGGCCCGTTGCGCACGATGTTCCCTATCATCCCATCTACCACCCCTTCAACTGGCGCGGCTGGCTTGATTTCGGCTCGGGCGCGCTGGGCGATATGGGGGCTCATCTCATCGACCATCCCTTTTGGGCATTGGGCCTGACGTACCCCTCGAGCATCGAGGCCACCTCAACTCCCTGGGGCACCGCCCAGGACATCCCGGTGTCGTACCCGCTGTCGACCTGCGTGCACTATCGATTCGACGCCCGCGGTACGCAGCCGCCCGTGAAATTATCCTGGTTCGACGGCGGAATTTATCCGCCGCGCCCGGACGTGCTGCCGGATGAGGTCGAACTCAAGAGCGAAGGCGGCGTGATCTTCATCGGCGAGCAGGGCATTCTGCTGCACGACACCTACGGCGCCAATCCGCGGCTGTTTCCGCAGGCGCTGGCCGAAGCGGCGGCGGCCGTCCCACGCAGCATGCCGCGGATCCCGTGGAGTCACGAACTCAACTGGGCCAAGGCGATCCGCGGCGAGGCACAGGCGAGTTCTCCGATCGAGTACGCGGCGCAGCTCACCGAGACCATGCTGCTCGGCGTCGTCGCACTGCGCACCGGACGGGGAAAGAAAATTCTCTACGACGGCGAGCGCGGCCGGGTCACCAACATCGCCGACGCGAACCAGTACCTCAGTCGAGAATATCGCGCCGGATGGGCGATCTAGAGCTCTCGGACCCAGATGTTCCGAAAGCTGATGGGCGCGCTGGGATCGTGGTGCGACTGCAGCTTGATCGCTGCACGATCGTACTTCCGGTAGACAGGCTTGCCGATATAAAGAGTTTCGCCCAATAGACGGAAATGATTCTGGACCAGCACGCCGTTATGGAACACGGTCACGACCGCCGGCGTTTCCAGCGTGCCGTCGGAATGGAACACGGGCGCCGTCCACACCACATCGTAGCTCTGCCACTCTCCCGGTTTGCGGCAGGCGTTGACCAGCGGCGGGCTCTGTTTGTAGATGCTCGCCGCCTGGCCGTTGACATAGGTGCGGTTGCCCCAGGAATCGAGAATTTGAACTTCGTAGCCCTGGTCGGCCGGACCCGTTGAGGCGAGGAACAGGCCGCTGTTGCCGCGCGCCTGACCTTCGCCCGCGATATCGGTCGGGATGCGGTACTCGAGATGCATCTGGTAATTCTTGAACAGCCGCTTCGTCTCGATATTGCCGAACGCCTTGTCGACGACCATGACGCCCTTCTCGACGCGCCAGCGGGCCGGCGAGCGGTCGTTGGCCATGACCCATTCATTCAGGTTGCGGCCGTCGAATAGCACGATGGCATCGGAGGGTGCCGCGCCCCCACTCGCACCCGGCAACACCTTGGGTGGAACGGGCTCCCATCGCTCGGTGTCCTCGGGCTTGAGGGGAGAGGCGGTCTCTTGGGATGAGGCGCTCCCCGAAGAGCTGCCGCCGGCGGCCAATATCGCCAGGCTGCACACATAGAGCACCAGGTTTTTCATAGAGCCTCCCGCAGCTTCAGGCATGATCCGCCCAGGCAGGCTCGCCCGGCGCGTATGGAATGCAGGCATCGAACCGACCCGGAGTTTCGGCAAAGCGCAACGCCTGCGTGCAGCCGACCTCCGATGTGAAGTACCCGAGCAGCGCGAGCTCCTTCATCATGCGGAAGTAGTGCGCCGGCCGGCCGGCACTCGCCGTCCCCTCGGGCGCCGCCGCTTCGCGCGCCTCCATCGCGCGCTTCTGCTCGAGATCCAGCGCTATGAGGACCGCGGACCGCTGCGCCGGCGTCGCCGCCATGAACGATATGCCGCTCGCCCTCCTCATCGCATCGTCCACCTTGCGCATTCCTTCGCGAAATACTCTCTGCTCGGCCGGATGGTAGCTGTCCGTGACCATGAGCGCCATGAACGCGCCGGTCTTCGCGGCCTTCGCTCCCGGGGTCTTAGTCGCGGGGAGAATCGTCTCGGCGATTTCGTCGAGCAGGGCGATGTCCGCTGCCGTGAAGTCTCCGAGCGTCGCCTCCTCCAGGGGCAGGCTCGCCCGCTCACATGCCGCCAGCAAGCCTCTCCCGCCGACCAGCGCCGCTCCTCCCAGCAAGGCGCTCACGCGGAGAATGGCCTCGCGGCGATCGATTCGCCGGAACTGCCCGGCAGCGGATGGTGTTTGCATGCGCTGCGCTCAGAGGTTGCGGCGCTTCAGCTCGTCCACCGCGAAAGCCGCCGCGCGCGCGGTGATCGCCATGTAGGTGAGCGACGGGTTCTGACACGCCGAGGACGCCATGCACGCGCCGTCGGTGACGAAGACATTGGGCGCATCCCATACCTGATTGTGAGCGTTGAGCACCGAGGTCCTGCGATCGCGCCCCATGCGCGCCGTACCCATCTCGTGGATGCCCGCACCCGGGAAGTAGCCAAGGTCGAAGGTCTTCACCCTTTTCACGCCGGTTTGCTCCAGCATCTCCGCCATGTCCGACATCATGTCCCTGCGCATTAGGCGCTCGTTCTCGCCGGTCGCGCAATCGATCTTGAGCACGGGCAGTCCCCACTTATCCTTCCTGCCCGCATCGAGCCCGACGCTGTTGGCGTGGTTGGGAAGCATCTCCCCGAACGCGGTGGCGCCGAACCTCCAAGGACCCGGACGCGACATCTCGTCCTTGAAATCCGCACCGATTCCCAACTCTTTCACCGCCCGCGACCATCCCTGCCGGCCCGCAGAGCCCTGGTAGCCGAAGCCACGCAGGTAGTCGCGCTTGTCGCCGAACAGATTGCGATACCGCGGGATGTAGATGCCATTGGGCCGGCGCCCGTAGTAGTACTTGTCGTCCAAGCCCTCGATATCTCCCTGCGCGCCGCAGCGAAAGTGGTGATCCATGAGGTTGTGGCCGAGCTCGCCCGAACTGCTGCCGAGCCCTTCCGGCCATAAGTCGTTCGCGGAGCGCATGAGCAGCCAGGCCGAGTTGAGCGTGGACGCGCACACGAAGATCACCTTCGCCGTGTACTCCGTGGTTTGGTTGGTGACGGCATCGAGCACCCGCACGCCGGAGGCGCGCTTGCGGGTCTTGTCGAGGAGGATTTCGGTCACGATGGACCAGGGCTTCAGCGTGAGCTTGCCGGTCTTCGCCGCCGCGGGCAGCGTGGAGGACTGCGTGCTGAAGTAGGCACCGAACGGGCAGCCCAGCCAACAGGCGTTGCGGTATTGGCAGGGCGCACGTCCTTCGAGCGCCTGAGTCGCGTTCGCGGTACGCCCGATGATGATCCGGCGCCTGCCGCCGAACGCCTGCTTCAGCCGGCCGGCGACCAACTCTTCGCCGCAGTTGAGCGGCATCGCCGGCTGAAATTGGCCGTCGGGAAGCTGGGGCAGCCCATCGCGCGAGCCGGAGATCCCCGCATGCCTCTCCACGTGGTCGTACCACGGCGCGAGTTCCTCGTAGCGAATCGGCCAATCGACGGCGATACCCTCGCGCGCGTTGGCTTCGAAGTCGAAATCGCTCCAGCGGTAGCTCTGGCGACCCCACGTCAGCGAACGGCCGCCGACCTGGTAGCCGCGAAACCAGTCGAAGCGCTTGACCTCCGTGTAGGGCGACTCCTTCTCGTTTACCCAGAAGGCGAGGTTCTTCTCGTTGAGCATGTCCCGCTCGAGTACCGGGTACGCCGCTTCCATGGCAGTCGTGCGGCCGCCACGGTGCAGGTATTCCCAGGGAGCCTTGGTGGCGTTGACGTAGTCCTTGATGTGCTCGACGTTGCGGCCTCGCTCCAGCAGCAGGACGCGAAGACCCCTCTCGGTGAGCTCCTTCGCCGCCCAACCGCCCGATATCCCGGAACCGACCACGATGGCATCGAAGCTAGCGGATTGCATCAGCCTCATGTTACGTCATCGGCGGCGGAATGGCGCTTCGGTGGAAAACCCTTATGGTGGCGCGATACAGATATAATGAGTGACTGTTTGGGGAGCAAATCGAGGCCTACGACCATGGTGACGGCGATGAAGTCGCGTTTGGGTCTGATGATGCTCCTGCAATACTTCATCTGGGGTTCCTGGTACGTGACCTTGGGC
>JBARBX010000026.1:0-3935 GCA_049793535.1 Steroidobacteraceae bacterium
GATCAATGCCTACCACGACCCGCTCATGGATTTCGCGCGCGTCCTCGACGCTCCCGCGCGCGCGGTCCGCAGGGACAACGACGACAATGTAAGGGCGGTGATCACCAAGAATGCGGCGCTGATCGCCAAGGCGCGATTCGCGCTGGAGGGCACGGGCACGTACCCCGACGCGACCTTCACCCTGCGGCTGTCCTACGGGGCGGTGGCGGGCTACAAGGAGAATGGCCGCAGCATCGCGCCCACGACGAATTTCGCCGGCGCCTACGCGCATGCGACGGGACGCGACCCCTTCAGGCTGCCGCAGCGATGGATACTGGCTGAAAAGCAGGTCGATCCGACTGCGCAGCTCAACTTTGTATCCACCAACGACATCATCGGCGGCAATTCAGGCTCGCCCGTAATCGGGCGCAACGGCGAGGTGATCGGCCTGATTTTCGACGGCGACATCGAGTCGTTGGGGGGAGATTACGGCTACGACGGCAGCGTCAATCGGGCCGTGGCGGTGGACGTCACCGGCATCACGGAGGCGTTGAAGAAAATTTATCGTGCCGACCGCTTGGTGCAGGAGCTGGCGCGCTAAAGGTTCCGGGCGTTCCGCGCCGCGTCGGCAGGGCCGCGCGGCCGCCCGCTACTGCGGAACGTGAATGCGGCTCTTGATGTGCTTCAAATTCGCCACGATGGTGAAGGTCATGATGACCAGCAGAGACCATGAACTCCATTTTCCCAGGTGGACCACCGCCCATGCGCCGATCTGATTGGGGTATCTCCACACGCCAAAGAACGTGCTGATGTTCTCCGCCAGCCAAATAAAGAAACCGATGAGCACGAACGCGAGCAGCAGCGGCATGCTGCGCTCCCGGTCGAGCGGCCGGAATATGACGGTCGCGCGCGCATACAGCCCCAAGGTGCACGCAGCAATGTACCAACGGTAGTCGCCGATATAGTGGTGGGTGAAGAAGTTCGCATAGATGACGGCGGCATTCAGGCCGGCCATCCAGTACGGAGGATGGTGGCGGATCCGAACGTCCAGTAGACGCCACGCCTGAATGACGTAGCTTCCCACCGCCGCGTACATGAACCCCGAAAACAGCGGGACCCCGAATATTTTCGAATAGGCGAAATCGGGGTACGCCCAGGACTTGATGCCGCCGGACGTCTTGAATACTTCGAGTGCAAACCCGATCACATGGAACAGGCAAATCGCCTTCAGTTCATCGAACGTTTCCAGCTTCGCCCACAACATCCACGCCTGGATGGCAATCGCGATGATGAGCAGGGCATCGTAGCGGGGAATGCCCCAGACGCCGCTGCGCGGAAATGAAAAAACCGCCGCAAAGAACAGCACGACGAAAAGACAAGCGCGTGCCTCCTTGAGGCCGAAGTAGACAAACTCGAGTGCGAATCGGCGCAACCCGCTCAAGTTCGACCGCGGTCCGAAATCGAGCAGATGGCCCTCGAGCGACCGCAAATAGACCGGAATGAACTTCCAGGAAATACGCGCCGAATTCGCCATCGATCACTCCAACAGCGGATGGCCTTTCGGCAGTTGATGCGCGTACCAGGTCGCGAGCCGATGCCGAATCGTCTTCTCGCTGACCTGCTCTTCCGGCATGGGTGCGATGACTTTGTCGTGCACGAGCAGGCGATACACGTACAGCGCCTTGTCGCTGGCCGAATCGGTCGCCTCGAACTCGACGGCGCCCCGGCCTTCGGCGTATTGGACGCCCGCGAGCAAGGCCGCCTTGAACAATTCCCCTTCGTGTTTGAGTTTCTTCATACGTCACCCGTGCCGGAAGCCGTTTGCCCGAGTGTAGCGCGAGTTTTGTCGCCGCCGTCGTCAATTGGCGACGCCTCCGCCTGTCAACGCGCGCGCCAATGGCCCGTTGGTGCTGGCAGCAGAGGCGCAAAGACGAACTCTATGCGCCAGGGAATTGAAAAATTTATAGTTAAATCGAGGAGAGCGAACATGGTCCCCAATGCAACTCGACTGTTGTCGGTCGGCCTCGTTGCCGCGCTGCTCGCCGCCTGCGGCGGCGGCGGTGGCGGCAGCGGCACGACCCCCACCATGCCGGCGCAGACCGGCAATGTCGCGATGATGATCAGCGACGCGTCCACCGAAGACTGGGCGACGATCGGCGTGAAGGTGCAGTCCATCGCGCTCGTGCCGCAGGGCGGCGGCGCCAACGTCACGGTGTACACGGCGCCTGCAACGGTGCCCGTGGTCAACCTGGCGGAACTGGATCAGATCGCCGAAATACTGGGCAATGCCAGCGTGCCGGTCGGCACTTACACCGGAGCGGTACTCACCGTCAGCGCCAATCCGGGCGATGTGTTGCTCACCGTCGCGGCCAATCCGGAATCGGGCTTCATCGAAGCGCCGGGAACCACGATTCCCAGCAACCGGATTCAAATCCAACATACTCAGGGTATGGCGCCGAGCCTCACCACGGCGGTGAATGTGAGCTTTGTATCGCCGTTGGTGGTCACCGCCAATCAGAACAACGCGCTGGATCTGGAATTCGATCTCGGACACCCGGCGTTCCTGGTCGGGCACGTCCCTCCGGGTGCCGGCAACACATTGTGGGCGGTCAACTTCGAGGGACCGGTGCGTCACCGGCCGCTGCATGACCTCACGCGGTTGGTGCTGCGGCACCTGTACGGCGACGTGGCATCCGTGGCATCCGACAACGGCTCCATCATGGTCACCAAGGAGTTCCCCATGGAGCCCCCGGTGAATCCGGAGACGGCGATCACGACGACGCAATCGCTGCAAATCCTGGTCGACTCGACCAATGGGACGATCTTCTATGACGTGGATGCCAAGACCCGCACGGTCATCAAGGACTTCTCCGCAGAGGCGATGTCTCTGCCAGGCGAGCAGGTGCGCATCGCCGCGCGCTACCAGGAGGACGGCACGCTGGTCGCCACCCGCATCTGGGCCAGCAGCCAGTTCAACAATGTGTGGCTGAGTCCCGAGGGCCACGTGCTGCACGTCGATACCGTCAATGACATCGTCACCGTGGCGAGCGAGACCGGTGGCGGCGTCCCGTTGACCGTCGATGCCAATACGCAGTTCTTCTTCCGTGAACCGCAAAATCCGGCGGTGGACTCCACACCCATCGCCACCGGCACGGCGTTCCTGACCAACCACGATCTGGTGCGCGGCTTCAAAGTGCACGCAAGCGTGGTCGATCCGCTCGCCGTTCCCTTGGTCGCGCAGAGCATCGACATCGAGACCGCGGCATATGACGGCAAGATCTCCGCGCCGACAACGACCGGTTTCACGTTGACTCGTCTGTTCGCAATGGCTCAGGACGACTACGTGTATACGCTCGACTACATTGCCGACGCGACCGCCAACGGGACGGACGACAGCGGCAATCCCATCACCGGGTTCAAGTGGTGGAATTTCGCCTATCCGACGCTGCTGACCAGCGGTACCGACGCCATCGCCGATTTCGTCTCATCCACCGACGGCAGCGTCAGCTTCGGCGGCACGATGGGAACGGTGCCTTCGCGCGGCACCAGCTACGCCACTTGGAACGACCCGGCGAATCCGAACGGCTGGGCCGCCGCCGCCGCGATTCTCACACCCTCGACGCTGCCGCTCGGGCAGGTCGTCACCGGACTCGTGAACAATGCATTCACGATGACGGTGATCGGCGGCGCGAACGCGGCGACGGTGGATGTGAGCCCCACGTCGGGGTCTGCGACCCTGGTCTATCAAGTGGATTGCACCAACGGCGTCGTGACCGTCAGCGCCATCGACATCACCACCGCCAGCGGCCTCGCGACTCTGACCGCCGGGCTCGTCGCCGGCGCGCCGCTGAACGTGTATGGAGTGCCTCAGGCGGACGGAACCCTCAAGGCCTATGTGCTGACCTACTTCACGGGACAAGCCCCCGCGCAGTAGGAAAGCGCGAACATCGCAGGAC
>JBARBX010000027.1:0-7918 GCA_049793535.1 Steroidobacteraceae bacterium
GGCCCGTTCCCACATACCCGTGGTGGCCATGGCCATCCACGGCACTCGCGCCGTCCTGCCGCCGGGGGGAGCCTGGATACATCGCTCGCCGATTCGCGTTGAAATACTGGAAGTCCTGAGCGCGAGCGACGCCCGGCAGCGCAGCCGCGAACTGATCGCCCGCGCCGTGGGCGAGCCGCTTGCTCCTTAGGGGGCGCCCCAGGAACTCAAGCGCGGCTATAATGGGAGATTCCCCGCAAAATCAAGGGTATTGGTATGAATTCAGACCCCGTCGTCATTTTGGCAGCCCGCCGTACACCGGTTGGCGCCTTCCAGGGCGTCTTTGCCACGGTCACCGCCCCGCAATTGGGATCGGCCGCGATCAAGGCGGCGCTGGCGGATTCCGGCGCGGCCGCGCCCTCGGTCGATGAGGTGATCCTGGGCTGCGTGCTGTCGGCCGGAATTGGCCAGGCGCCGGCGCGCCAGGCAGCCTTGGGGGGCGGGATCCCGGCGAGCGTTCCCACCACCACGGTCAACAAGATGTGCGGATCCGCAATGCGTGCGGTGATGCTGGGCTGCGACCAGATTCTCGCAGGCACCGCCCAAATTGTGGTGGCGGGCGGGATCGAGTCCATGACCAATGCGCCGTACCTCTTGCCCAAAGCCCGTGCCGGCTACCGCATGGGGAACCAGGAGGTGCTGGATCATATGTTTTATGACGGGTTGCAGAGTCCCTGGGACGGGCAGCTCATGGGCTGTTTTGCGGAAGCGACGTCGGAGAAATACGCGTTCAGCCGCAAGGCCCAGGATGATTTCGCCGCCGAGTCGGTGCGCCGCGCGCTGGCTGCGGTCACGAACGGTGCGTTTGCGGCCGAAATTGCCGCGGTCACCGCCAAGTCCCGCAAGGGAGAGGCGGTGATCGACAAGGACGAGACTCCGTTTACCTTGGATGTCGCCAAGATTCCGACGCTGAAACCCGCGTTCAAGAAGGACGGCACTGTCACGGCCGCGAGTTCCTCGAGCATTTCCGACGGTGCGGCGGCGTTGGTACTGACGCGCGCGTCCATCGCCGCATCGCGGGGCCTGCGGCCGCTGGCACGCATTCTGGGATACACGAGCTTTGCGCGCGAGCCCGAATGGTTCACGTTGGCCCCGGTGGGCGCGATCGCAAAGTTACTGAAGCAATTGAATTGGCAGCCCGGCGATGTCGACCTGTACGAAATCAACGAGGCCTTCGCGGCGGTACCGATGGCGGCGATCAAGGATTTGGGCCTCGATCACGGCAAGGTGAATGTCAACGGTGGGGCCTGCGCGCTGGGCCATCCGATCGGGGCCACCGGCGCGCGCATCATGACTACCCTGCTGCATGCCTTGCGCGCGCGGGGCCTGAAGCGCGGCATCGCGAGCCTGTGCATCGGCGGCGGCGAGGCGACGGCGATCGCCGTCGAAGTCGTGTGAGGCAGCAAACCGCCAACCCCGGCCCTTGCGTGCTTGCGGCGACCGTTGGCGGCGTTGCGCAGATTGCGCTCAATCGCCCCACGAAGCGCAATGCTCTGGATCGCGCGACCGTGGCCGCGCTGCGCCTCGAACTGCAACGCTGCGCCGGCGACCCGGGCGTGCGGATCGTGCAAATCACGGGTGCCGGCGAGATCTTCTGCGCCGGTGCCGACCTCGGCGAGATGCAGGCGCAGGCGCAGGCCGCCGAAGCCGACAATCTCAAGGACGCAGAGGCGCTAGCCGCGATGCTCTGCATCTTGGATTCCTTGCCAAAACCGACTGTGGCGCGGGTGAACGGCGACGGCTACGGCGGGGCGCTCGGGATACTCGCTGCCTGCGACATCGTGGTCGCGTCGGATGCCGCGAAATTTGCCTTCACCGAAGTGCGGCTGGGAATTGTACCGGCGGTCATTTCACCCTTCGTCCTCGGCAAGATCGGCGAAAGCGCGGCGCGACGCTACTTCCTGACGGCCGAGACACTGACGTCCGCCGAGCTGAAGGAACTCGGGCTGGTGCATGAAGTAGTGCCGCTCCCGTTGCTCGACGCCGCCTGCGGCCGCATCACCGACGCGCTGCACAAGGGCGCACCCGGGGCGCAGGCCGAAGCCAAGGCGCTGATTCGCGATGTTACCCGTGCTGCGGCGCCAAACCGGGTGGCGGCTTCGCAGGAAGCGGCCGCGCGGCTGGCACGACTGCGCGTCCAGGCCGAGGCTCTGGAAGGTTTCAGCGCGTTCTTTGCCCGGCGCAAGGCGAGCTGGCGACAGGATTGAACACCGACTCAGGGGTTGGGCGGAACGGGGTGGGCGTCCTTGCCCCAGCCATGCCCAAATCCCTTGGCCATCCTGGAAGCCGGCGTCCGTGGCCTGTCAACATGGGTGTCCCCACTAAGTAGAGCGACATTACTGGGGAGATCCCCTCATGACTTGTCCGCCTGGTGGATGCCTCCCGGTATCCCCCCGGGTTGTGATCTACTATCGCGCGTTTTTCGAGCCCGCTGCCACCAGGGGGCGCGTCTTTCGGCCAAAGGAATTTAGGTGTCCGCTGATGAGTGAACCGTCCCGCGATGTCATGGAATACGAGGTTGCAATCGTCGGAGCCGGCCCCGCCGGCCTCTCCTGCGCGATTCGCCTGAAGCAGCAGAACCCCGCCTTAAGTGTCTGCGTGCTGGAGAAGGCCGCCAGTTTGGGAGCGCATTCCCTGTCGGGAGCCGTGCTCGAGCCGGGGCCCCTCGATGAGCTGCTCCCCGACTGGCGAAAGCATCCTCCCGCCATCTGCGTGCCGGCCGCCCGCGATGAGTTCCTGTGCATGACCCGCAGCAAACGCTATCGCCTGCCCACTCCGCCGCAGATGGCCAATCACGGCAACCTCATCATCTCGCTCGGGCAGCTCGTGCCCATTCTCGGACAAGAGGCGGAAAAGCTGGGCGTTGACGTGTTTCCGGGGTTCGCGGGCGCGGCAGCTCTGTTCGATGAGGCGGGCGCCGTCAAGGGTGTCCGCATCGGCGACATGGGGCTCGACAAGAACGGCGAGCCCGGGCCAAATTTTGCGCCCGGTCCCGACATCCATGCCAAGGTCACGGTGCTCAGCGAGGGCTGCCGCGGCAGCATCTCGAAGCAATTGATCAAGCGCTTCAATCTCGACGCCGGCAAATCGCCGCAAACCTATGGGCTGGGATTCAAGGAGCTGTGGCAGCTCCCGCCCGGACGCGTCCAACCCGGCCTCATTCAACACACGCTGGGTTGGCCGCTGGACAGCCATACCTATGGTGGAAGTTTTCTATACCACCTCGACAACGATCGGGTGTACGTCGGATTCGTGATCGGTCTGGACTACGAAGACCCGCGCTTCAAACCGTTCGAGGCCTTCCAGCAGTACAAGAATCATCCCGAGATCAAGCGCCTGCTGCAGGGGGGGGAAATCATCGCGGGCGGCGCGCGCACCGTGATCGAAGGCGGCTATCAATCGATGCCGACGCTCGAAATGCCGGGCGCGATGCTGGTCGGCGACGCGGGCGGCACGCTCAATACGCCCAAAATCAAGGGCATCCATCAGGCGATACGTTCCGGCATGACCGCCGCCGCGCACTTCGCCGAGCGCGGCAGCAGCGCCGGCTTCGACGAGCGCTGGCGCCGATCGGCCGGCGGCCGGGAGCTCCACAAAGTGCGCAATATCCGGCCGGGCTTCCGCCGCGGCTTGTGGTTCGGTCTCGCCAATGCCGCGTTGGAAACCGCGACATTCGGCAAACTGCCCTGGACTCTGGCCAATCACGCCGACGATACGGCACTGAAGCGGCTGAATGACTATCAATCGCCGGACCGCGACTGGGGAGATCGCGAACTGCCGCCGCGCGACCGGCTGGCGTTCGTGTTTTTCGCCGCGACCACCCATGATGAAAGCCAGCCGGTGCATTTGCACGTGGCGGATACCGCGCTGTGCGCGACCCGATGCGCGACCGAGTTCGGCAATCCCTGCACCAATTTCTGTCCGGCCAACGTCTATGAAATGATCGACGACGGCGCCGGCGGCAAGAAGCTGCAGATCAATGCCTCCAACTGCGTGCATTGCAAGGCCTGCGACATCAAGGACCCCTACGCCGGGCAGATCACCTGGGTGACGCCCGAGGGCGGTTCCGGCCCCAACTACCAGAGCCTCTAGAATCGCGGCCCCGCCAGGAAACCATGCCTAGGTCGGTCGAATCGCGCCTGCAAGCCGAGGTCGCAGCGCGGCGGCTGGAATTCGACGCGGCACAGCTTCAGGCGGCGGTACGGCTCGACAACTTGCGCGCGAATCTTCTGGCATCGTCCCGCTCGGCAGGCGAAAGACTGCGGACCCTCGCGCCCTGGCTGCCTTTCGCCAAGCGCGAGCCGCAGCGCGGCTTGTATCTGTGGGGCGGCGTCGGGCGCGGTAAGACCATGCTGATGGATTGGTTCTATGAGTCGCTCAATTTTCCGCGCCGCGAACGCAGCCATTTCTATCGCTTTATGCGCCGGCTGCACGCGGAGCTGCGCAGCGTCTCCGATCGCACGCAACCCCTCGAGACGGTGGCAAAACGGCTGGCGCGCAGTGCCCGGGTCATTTGCCTGGACGAATTCTTCGTCGCGGACATCGCCGACGCCATGATACTCGCCGCGCTGTTCGAGGGCTTGTTCCGCCGCGGCGTGACGCTCGTCGTCACTTCCAATACGGCGCCTCAGGATCTGTACAAAGACGGGCTGCAGCGCGAACGATTCCTGCCGGCCATCGCATTGATTCAAAGGCACGCGCAGGTCGTGCACTTGGAGGGCGGGACCGACTATCGCCTGCGCCAACTGGAACAGGCGCCGACCTACTTCTATTCGACCCTGCCGGACACCGCGGCCAGGCTGCGCCATCGCTTCGCGGCGCTGGCCGGCGGCTCCGCCACAGGACCCGAGACTCTATCCATCGAAGACCGGGGCATCCCGGCGCTGGCCACCGGGGCGGGGATGGCGTGGTTCGAATTCGGCGATCTTTTCGACGGGCCGCGCAGCCAGAACGACTACATCGAGCTCGCGCGCCTGTACCACACGATATTCATTTCGAACGTTGCCCCGTTCACGGAGGCCGACGAGGACGCCGCGCGCCGCTTCATCGCGGCGATCGACGAGTTCTACGATCGCGGCGTCAAGCTCGTGGTATCGGCGGCGGCGGCGCCGGACGCACTGTATCGCGGCGAACGGCTGCGGCTCGAGTTTGAGCGCGCCTCGAGCCGCCTGGTCGAGATGCAGACACAGCGCTATCTAGCCTCCGAGCATCGTCCTTGACCCAGGAGCCTGTCTGAAAGCGCGAGCCACCGCTGTCAGTCGCGCCGCCGAGCCAGACATCGAGTCGATGCGAGGCACGAACCAGCACACTGAAAGCGGCAGCGTGAGCACCGGACCTGGCATAATTCGCGCCATGAAGACGGTTGCCGAGTTCAAGATTCACTACAGGCAGATCCTGGATCCCGAGGGCGTTGCCGTGGCGCCGCTGCCGGAGTTCGCGCAGGACTCGGCCTCGGTCCTGCGCATGTACCGGGCGATGACGCTGGTGCGGGTGTTCGATGCCAAGGCCGTGAATCTGCAGCGCACCGGACAAATCGGCACCTACCCGTCGTGCCTCGGCCACGAGGCCGCCCACGTCGGCGTCGGCGCCGCGATGCGTACCGAGGACGTGCTGGCTCCGGTGTATCGCGAATTCGGCACGCAGCTTTGGCGCGGCGTGACCATGACCGAGATACTGACGTACTGGGGCGGCGATGAGCGCGGCAACGATTTCGCGGTGCCCCGGCATGACTTCGCCTGGTGCGTACCCATCGCCACCCAGACTCTGCACGCCGCCGGCGCGGCCATGGCCTTCAAGGTGCGCAAGGAGCCGCGCTGCGCCCTCGCCTACATCGGCGACGGCGGCACATCCGAAGGTGCGTTTTACGAAGCGCTCAATCTGGCCGGCGCGCGCGCCTTGCCCGTGGTGTTCGTCATCGTCAACAACGGCTGGGCGATTTCCGTTCCCGTTGCATCCCAGACCGCGGCGCAAACTCTGGCGCAGAAAGCCGTGGCGGCGGGCATCCCGGGAATTCAAGTCGACGGCAACGATGTCTTCGCGGTGAGAGACGCGGTCGGCGAGGCTCTCGAATCCGCGAGGACGGGTGCGGGTCCCTGTGTGATCGAGGCGCTGACCTATCGCCTGAGCGATCACACGACCTCCGACGACGCCAGCCGCTATCGCCCCGCCCAGGAAGTCAAAGACGCGTGGGCGCTCGAGCCTCTGATTCGACTGCGCCGATTTCTCGTCAAGGGCGGCGGCTGGGATGACGCAAGGGAGCGAGCTTTGCTGGAAGAGTGCTCGCTCCAGGTCGATGCGGCGGTAACGGAATACTTGGGACGCGCGAAACCGGCCACCGATGCGATGTTCGAGCACCTGTTCGCCGACCTGCCCGCCCACTTGCATGAGCAGCGTCTCAGCGCGCGAAAATACGGCTCGAAACCCAGCGGGCATTGATGAAAATCACCATGGTTGAAGCCATCGCAATGGCGCATGGCTGGGAAATGCAGCAGGACGTCGACGTGGTCGTGATCGGACAGGACGTGGGCGCAAACGGCGGAGTGTTCCGGGCGACCGCGGGGCTGCAGGAGCGCTTCGGCGCGGACCGGGTGCAGGATACCCCGCTTGCAGAGGCGACGATCGCGGGTATGTCCGTGGGAATGGCGACGCACGGGCTGAAGCCCGTCGCGGAAATCCAGTTCATGGGTTTCCTGTATCCGGCCCTGGACCAGATCGTGAATCACCTGTCGCGCATGCGTAACCGCACCCGGGGCCGGCTCACCTGCCCGGTCGTCATTCGCATGCCGCACGGCGGCGGCATTCACGCCCCCGAACATCACTCGGAAAGCACCGAATCCATGCTGTGCCACATCCCGGGAATACGCGTCGTGTGTCCCTCTTCGCCGGCCCGCGCCTACGGGCTTCTGCTCGCCGCCATTCGCGACCCCGATCCGGTGATGTTCCTGGAGCCGGTGCGCCTGTATCGTGCCATGCGCCAGGAAGTGAACGACGACGGCCGGGCGCTGCCGCTCGATGTGTGCTTTATTCTGCGCGAAGGCTGCGACGTGACCCTGGTCACCTGGGGCGCGATGACGACGGAGACCTTGCGTGCGGGCATCGAACTCGACAAGCGTGGAATCAGCGCCGAGATCATCGATCTGACGACATTGAGCCCGATCGACATCGGCAGCATTCTGGCCTCGGTGGCGAAAACGGGCCGGCTCGTGATCGTGCACGAGGCCGCGCGCAACGTCGGCGTGGGGGCGGAGATTGCGGCTCTGGTTGCGGAGCACGGCCTCTACGATTTGCAGGCCCCTATCCGGCGCGTCGCCGGCTTCGACACCGTCATGCCGCTGTTCAAGCTCGAGCACGATTACATACCGGGCGTGCAGCGGATCATCGACGCGGTCGAACTCACCTTCGTCGACTAGAGAAATGTCATGAGCACATTCAGGCTTCCTGATTTGGGCGAGGGCTTGGCGGAGGCCGAGATCGTCGAATGGCACGTCAAGGTGGGCGATCACGTGCGGGTCGACCAGCCCATGGTATCGGTGGAAACCGCTAAAGCCGTGGTCGAGGTGCCGGCGCCATTCGGCGGGGTGGTGACCGCCCTGCACGGCGGCCCCGGCGACATCGTACCCACCGGCGCGCCGCTCATCGAGTTCGATTCAGGGACCGTCGTTGGCAGCATGCCGGCGGCGAGTGACGAGGAGTTCGTGGAGTCGGCACAGGTCGCAGGTGGGCGCGGCGGCAACGACGATCCGCGCACCCGCGCGGTACCCGCGGCGCGGGCGCTTGCGCGGCGTTTCAAGGTGGATCTTGCGACGATTCAAGGCACCGGCCGCGACGGACTGATCACGCTCGACGATGTCCTGCGGCACGCCAATATCACGGCTCCCGC
>JBARBX010000028.1:0-2915 GCA_049793535.1 Steroidobacteraceae bacterium
GTGAGGGAGCTCCCATCGGCAAGTCGCTCGCTGCGCGCAAACTCTTCCCCCCCATGATGATTCACCTGATCAGCAGCGGCGAAAGCAGCGGCGAGCTGGAGAAGATGCTCGAGCGGGCGGCGACCAATCAGGAGCGCGAAATGGATGGGCTGCTGTCCACCATGACCAACTTGTTGGGGCCGTTCATGGTGGTATTCATGGGCGGGGTGGTCATGTTCATCGTCATTGCACTGCTGCTGCCGATATTCCAACTCAACGACCTTGTCAAATAACTCTGCGGCAGTCAAATAGCGGACTGAGCGCCAGCCTATTGCGCCTGAGCCGCCTTTCCGTTTATAACCCGCGCGTGTCAGTTCATCGGCGAGAGCCACTTCGGTAGCATGAGCGAAAAGCCCGAATCGGACGAATTCGAGGAAGAGGACGCCGAAGACACGGCTCCTGGCGGCGATGAAGTCGACGTCGATCACATCATGCGCGACGTCGAGTCGCAGCGCCGGCGTGCGCCGAAAGGGGCGGAACCGGCCTGGCGTCGCCTGGAACGCGTGATGGAGGAAAGGCGCACCGCCGAGCTCATGAGCGATTTCGACGACTACGAGATCGCGGACCCGCACGAGGACGGCGAACCCGCGCGCGCCGATCACGGCGCTGCGGAGGAGCCCTCCATGCATGGGGAGAAGGCCGCGCGAAAGAAAAAGAAGCCGCGCTAAATCTCGTTATTCCTCGCGAATTGGCCGATGTGATCGGCCGCCCTGAAGGCAAGCGCCTGAATGGTCATGGTCGGCTGCCCCCTCCCCGAGGTGACGAAGCTCGAGCCATCGCACAGGAAGAGATTGGGCACATCGTGAGTTCGGTGGTACTTGTCGATCACCGAGGCGGCCGGATCATTGCCCATCCGGCAGGTTCCCAACAGGTGGACGCCCCACGTGTTCTCCGCCACGGCGTCGCGCCATACCTTTTGCGCCCCGGCCGCGTGCATGATCTCGACCTGCCGGTCCTGGAGAAAACGCGCGAACGCAAGATCATCCGGATGATCCTTGTACGTGACCCGTATGGCGGGAATGCCCCAGGCGTCCTTCAACTCAGGATCGATGCTGATGCTGTTGGTTTCCACGGGCAGCGAAGTCGTATGGCCCGCCGCCACCATGGAGCGTGGGAACGCCTCGAGGCGCGCCTTGAACTCGGCTCCCCACAGGGGGAGTTCGCCGCCGCTCGACATGGCCCAGATGGCCGGTTGCGGATTGATGCGTCCATCGATGCCGCCCCCGCCGTAGAAGCCGCGCTTCGGATCCGCGTTGTAGAAATCATGCACGATGCGCGTCGTCTGCACGCTCTTGTACTCGTTGAGCTCATGCTCGAAGACGGCGTGCGCCGACGCACCCTGATTGAACATGAGGTGCTTGCCCACCATTCCGCTGGAATTCGCCAACCCCTGCGGGAAGCGGGCGCTGCGCGAATTCAACAGCAGCCGCGGCGTCTCCGCGCCATTGGCGGACACGACCACCGCCCGGGCCTTTTGGAAGTGGTCGCGCTTGTCGCGATCGAAGTAATGCACCCCGGTGGCGCGGCCCTTCGAATCGGTCGCCACGCGGTACACGAAGCTCTCCGGGCGAACCTCGCAGCGTCCCGTTGCCTCGGCCTCCGGAATCATGGTGTACAGGGACGAAGACTTCGCACGCGCCTCGCAACCGAAACCCATGCAGAATCCGCAATGCACGCAGGCCGGACGCCCGCGAAACGGTTGCGACGCGATGGCCATCGGGGCCGGAAAGGGGTGCAGTCCCAGCTTGCGAGCGCCGCGCTCGAGCAGCACCCCCGAGGACTTCACCGGCAGCGGCGGCATGGGATAGGGCTTGGTGCGGGGCGGATCGAAAGGACCCGCGTAGGCGAGGCCCGACACTCCGACCTCCCATTCCACCTTGGTGTAGTACGGCTCCAGCTCCTGATAGGTGATCGGCCAATCGGCAAAGCCCGTGCCGGGGATCGTGCCCAGGACGCTGCGCTCGTGGAAGTCGATTTCGTGAAAGCGCCAGTAATTCGCCGTGAAGTGGTTGCTGCTGCCGCCGACCAGTCGCGCATACAGTGCAGGCTGACCGCCGTGCGCGGGAGTGGCCGCGACGTCGGGGCTGTTGCGGAAGCTCTGCGGACTCAACTTGGGATCGACCGTGATCCCACTGAGAAAGAAATACTTCAATTCATCGTGCTCGAAATCGGCCGGCGTGTAGCGCGGTCCCTGTTCGAACACCAGCACGCTGAATCCCGCCTGGGACAGTTCGCGCGCCATCACCCCACCCGCGGCGCCGGACCCGACCACCACGAAATCCAGAGTCTCGTTGGATTTGAAGCGCCGCGCCGTCATACGTTCTTATCCGAATACGGGACGAAGCCCGAGTATTCGCGGTCGTAGTAGCCGAAGGGCGGTGTGAAGGCGTGCTGATCGGCGAAACCCATCATCCTCCAGCCCGAGCCCTGAAAGTTCCCGCCATACTTGGGCGCGGAGAACATTCCGAGCAGGGTCAGTGTGCGAACGGTATCGAAGAACGCCGTCTTCTCGATCGTCTTGAGGTGGGCGATCTGCGCCTCCGAGCCCGCCATCGCGAACGTCGCGCGCGTGGGATTCGATGCGTGGAAGGCCGACTGGAATTCCGTGAGACCGGCTCGGAAGCCCCCTGCCCAGTCGGAGAAGAACGTGGCCAGTCCGCGATCGATGAAATGCACCGCATGCGCCTCACGGGCGCCCGGCGTCGCCCCGTTGGGGACGATTTGCGCCGCGATGGCGTCGATATCGGCCGCATCGGCGGCGCTCAGAAATTGGAACCCCGGCGGCGCTGACCCTGAGGACGCCTCCGCCGCATGTTGCGCGGCGTCCGCGATCGCGGGCCAATGCGCCGCGATCCACGCGCCGGTGATCCATCCAC
>JBARBX010000029.1:0-4935 GCA_049793535.1 Steroidobacteraceae bacterium
TGCTGCTCGAAGCCGCCGCCGAGGGGGTGTCGGTGTACTGGTTCAACCGGGGTTCGGGTTCGGGCCGCGAGAAGTACATCTTCACCGGCGATCCGCTCTCGCCGCAGAACCGCAAGTTCCTCGAACAGCGGCAGCTCGCCATATTCCGGCGCGGTGCGCTCGCGGGCATGGGTCCCGAAATCAGCGAAGAGGAAATCGTGCGTGCGATGCTCGTGGTACGGGCGAATACCATGAGCTTCGAGGCCGCGAGTCCGCAGCTCACGGAGCGGCTGCTCGATTTGTTGAACTATCGCATCACGCCGGTGGTGCAATCGCGCGGCACCGTCGGCGAGGGGGATTTGGGGCCGTTCACCAATGTCGGTGCCGCCATGGTGGGCGCGGGCAACGTCTACTATCGGGGCGTGCGCATGCCGGCCGCCGAGGCGTTGAAGCAGGCCGGGCTCGCCCCGCTCGCGCCCTTCGGGGCCGACGACAGCGAGCTGGAAAGCACCAACGCCTACGCCACCGGTCAGGCCGCCTTGCTATTGTTCGATGCGCGCGAGGCGCTCTCCTGGGCGGACCTCACGTACTCCATTGACCTCAACGGCATGAACAGCAGCGTCTCGCCGCTGTCCCAGCCCGTCCAAGCCAATCGCCCCTTTAAATGGCTCAACTGGGAAGCCGCGCGAGTTCTCGAGATGCTGAAGGGCAGCTACCTGTTCGAGCTGGACGAGAAGCGCATCATTCAAGACCCGGAAAGCCTGCGCGCCTCGGCGATCCGGCAGGGCTCCGCTTGGGCAGCGTGGGCGCATCTGCGCGCGGCGGTGCGAGTGCAGATGAACTCGTCGGATCACAATCCCGCAGTTCGCGTCGGCGCCTCGCCGGGCGATTCATGGGAACTCGGCACGCCGCAGCTCAAGCAGTTCTATGTCAAGGGCAGCGCCCGCAACCACGGTCAGCACGGTTTCACATTCTCAAACGCGAATTGGGATCCCTACCCCATGGCCAATGAGATCGAGGCCTTCACCATCGCGCTCGCCAACATGGATACGGCCATCGCACAAAGATTGCTGCGCTTTACCAGCACCTTCTTCACCGTCATCGCCCCCTCCGACGAGTCGCCCGGAGAGCCTGGACGGTTTCACCTGACCCAGGGCAGCGAAATCGACGCCGTCGCGCTGATGCAGGAAATCCAAGGGCTGATCAATCCGGTGCCGCCCGAAGGCAATGCGCTGATCCAAAATGTCGAGGACCTGCAGACCCAAACGCGGTTGAAGGTCACCCGGGCGCGCGCCGCGGTGGACGATACCGTCGAACTGCTGGCGGAGGATCTGCTGACCGGCACTTACTGGCTCGACCTGCGCAAGGCGCAGGATCCGAATCGCGCCTTCGGCGCTTCGCCCACGGCCGTATGGACCGCGTTTCGCGCGACGCTGCCGTTCAACGGCGCCGGGCCCAATGCGGCGACACAGCCCATCCACGAAGTGGCGGCCTCGTTCCTCCGCAGTCACGCGGCGGAAACCTTCTACGAGAACAACGCGCGCGAACCCGTGGCGGCCCCCGGCGAATGATTGCCAACGCTCGGATGTACTCGGTCAGTCCCGAGGCGGCCGGGCTTTGGCGAAGGCTGCTGACCGCGGTGATCGAGCATGCCGGGCTCGACATCCGCCTGCTCGAGCACACCGAACCCGCACCCATCGATGAGCTCTGGCAGCGACCCGACAAGGCGGCGGTGTTCATGTGCGGACTGCCCTACTCCCGCTCCAATCCTCGCCTCGAACTCATGGCGGCGCCCGTTCCCTCGCCGCCTGAATTTCGCGGACTGCCTCAATATTGGAGCGCCATGGTGGTGCGCAAGGACAGCGCCTTTCAGTCCATCGAGGACACCTTCGGCGGCCGGATTGCACTGACGGTGCCGGACTCACAGTCCGGGTGCTGGGCCGCGGCGCACTACCTCATGAGCGTGGCGAACAAATTTCCCCTGTACGCCCAAGTCGTCGCCCCGCAGGTGACCCCCGTCGGCGCGATGTCCGCGGTCGTCGACGGGACGGCGGACGTGGCGCCCATCGATTCCTATGCGTACTGCCTGCTGCAAAAATATCGTTGGGATTTGACCTCTCAACTGCGCACGGTGGCACGCACGCCGCGCACCCCCATCCCGCCGTTGGTGGCGTCGGTGCCCGGAATGGCGCGCCTGCGGGCGGCCTTCCTGGACGCGCACCGAATCGCCGCCTTTGCACCCCTGATGGCGGATTTGTTGCTGGAGCGATTCGTCCACCCCGATCCGGGTGTTTATGATGCGTTGCGGCTGAATTTCGAGGCGGCAACCCAGTACTGGCGGGATCATCCTCTCGCGGCCGCCGTGCACCCGGACTTTGTCCGGGCCGGCGCGAATTTCGCAAGTTGACCGTTCGCCGGTAAACTGGGAGTAAGGTCTACGCGATGCAGTTTCTGCGACAAAAATTCTTTCAGGTCGACGGGCCCACGTGGTTGGTGGCCGCGGTGTTGTACGGTGCGTGGGTGCTGCTGATCTGGTTCCACGCCCGGCTGCCGTGGTGGGTCATCATGCCTGTCGGCGCCTATCTCATCGCCTGGCACTTCTCGCTGCAGCATGAGGCCATACATTCATTTCGCGGCGTGCCCGCGTGGCTGCGCTTCGCCGTCGTGTTCCCCCCGCTGGGCTTGTGGTTTCCCTATCCGCTCTATCGCAAGAGCCACACCACTCATCATCGCGACATCAATCTGACCATTCCCGGAGTCGATACCGAGTCCTACTACGTGCGTCAGGCCGACTGGGCGCGTATGGGACCCGTTCACAGAGGCCTGCTGATCTTCAATCAGACCATGGCGGGCCGGCTGTTGATTGGGCCGCTGTTGCGCCTGTGGAGTCTCGTCGCCAAGGAAACACGCCGCATCGCCCAAGGCGACGCCAGTCACTTGCCGCATTGGGCAGCGCACGCGGGCGCGGTGGGGTTGCTGTTTTGGTTCATCTCCGGTGTGTGCGGCTTCCCCTGGTGGCAGTACTGTCTGCTCATCGCCTACCCCGGCTTGAGCTTGGGATTGCTGCGCGCATTCACGGAGCACCGCGCGGCGCAGGACTCGCAGGAAAGAACCGCATCGGTGGAGTCGAACGCGCTTTTCGGTATGCTGTACCTGTACAACAATTTACACGTCGCGCACCATTTGAAGCCCGCCATGCCCTGGTACGAAATCCCGCGCTTCTATCGGGTCAACCGCGCGCTGCTGCTGACGAACAACGGCCACTTCGTGTACCGGGGATATGCCGTGCTCGCGCGGCGCTACTTCCTGGCCCCCGTGTTCAGTCCCGTGCATCCCACGCTGTAGAGCATCGCGTTGCCCGGCAAAACCCGCGCGATCGTCGCCACTTCGATCGGCAATATGCTGGAGTGGTACGACTTCACCGTCTACGCCTTGTTTGCGGGCTATATCGCCGGCAATTTCTTTCCAGGCCATGACCCCAATACCCGCCTGCTCGGCACCTTTCTCGTGTTCGGATTGGGATTCGTGGTGCGCCCCTTAGGCGCGGTGCTCATCGGCAATTTCGGCGATCGAGCAGGCCGCAAGGCCGCCCTCACGTTGACCATCTTGCTGATGGCCGCGGGCACCGGCGTCATCGCGTTTTCGCCGACCTACGCCTCCATCGGGGTCGGAGCTCCGCTGCTGCTCCTGCTGGGACGGCTGCTGCAGGGATTTTCCGCCGGCGGCGAGGTGGGCGGCGCGACGGCCTACTTGCTGGAGAGCGCGGACATCGAGAATCGCGGCCGCGCCGCCTCATGGCTCGAGGCCAGCATGGGAATGGCCAATATATTGGGCGCATTGGCGGCGTACTCGGTCACCGCCCTGCTCCCCGCGGACGAAGTGCAGTCCTGGGGCTGGCGGATACCCTTCATTCTCGGTCTCGCGATCGCGCCGGTGGGCCTGTATCTACGCCGGACTCTGGATGAGACGGATGCCTTCCAAGCAGAGGCCGCGCGGCGCGGCGCGGATCACGCCGCGCACCGCAGGGCGCCGCTGCTGGAGATATTCCGCGATCATGGCCGCAGCCTTTTCGTCGGCTTCTGTGTGGCGGTGCTGTGGGCCGTCGCGGTCTATGTGCTGATGATTTTTCTGCCCACCTATGTACAGCACCCGGACACGTTCAACTTCACCGCCCGGCAAGCCTTCGGCGCCTCGCTCATCGGCAACATTCCGTTTGTTTTCGGCTGCGTCTGGTTCGGCTCGCTGTCGGATCGCGTCGGCAGGCGCACGAGCCTGGCTTTAAGCGCCGCGCTGCTCCTGGTGCTGGTGCTGCCGCTGTTCATCTGGCTGAAGGCATCGCCGGTGCTGCCGACCTTGATCGCCGTCCAGTGCATCGTGTGCATCCTGGTGGCGAGCTTCGTCGGCGTCGCTCCCGCCGCGTTGTCGGAGATCTTTCCCACCGGCGTGCGCTCCACCGGGACTTCGCTGGTGTACAACGGCGCCTTCACACTGTTCGGCGGCTTCGCGCCCATGATACTCACCTGGCTCACCCAGCGATCGGGCGGTTCGATTTATTCGCCGGCGTGGTATGTGATGCTGGCCGCGGCCGCCGCGCTGCTGGCGATTCCGTTTCTCGGGCGCCGCGAAACGCCGGCGCTCTGTTAGACGCCGGGCGTTTGCAGGCCGGCCGCCGTGGCTCCGCCCTTGGGATAAAAATAATTGTAATACCATGCACAGCCGGTCTCGATCTGGGCCTGGATGCGCGGCGGGATGTCATGTGGTTTGGGTTTTCTGACACGCTCGGACTGAGTGTGCAGATACTTCATGCCATAGTGGCTGTCGCTCTCCGGCGACCCCATGGCCGCGAGCTTTTCGGGATTGATCTTGAACGGCGACAGGCCCAGCCACGAGTAAATCTGCGCCATCCGCGCCGCGGGTTGTTCAACCAGGTCTTCGAAGCGAAGCATGTACAGGCGC
>JBARBX010000030.1:0-3288 GCA_049793535.1 Steroidobacteraceae bacterium
CGCCACGCCCGCGGCCGCCGGTGGATCGACCCTCGCCGGGCAAGCCTCCGGGCAACGGCAGCCGTCCTGCGCAACCGCAGACCAAGCCCGCGCCGCGCCCTGACACCAAACAGGGACCCGATCGGCAACCACCCGGCTAGCGCGCCCCCGGGGAGAGACTATGCGCGCAGCAGTTTTCTACGGACCTCGCGACTTGAGGCTCGAATCGGTCCCCGAACCTGAGCCCGGCCCTGGCGACGTCAAGCTGCGGGTGATTTACAACGGCATCTGCGGCAGCGATCTGCACGAGTACTACGACGGACCGATCACCACCCGCACCACACCCCACCCGCTCACCGGCGTCAAGAATCCCGTCATCCTCGGCCACGAATTGTGCGGCGAGGTCGTCGCCTGCGGTCCCGGGGTCGAGGACTTGTCGCGCGGAGATCTGATCGCCGTCGAACCGCTCGAAACCTGCGGCCACTGCGGCTGGTGCACGGGCGGGCAGTACAACCACTGTCCCGATCTGGCGCTGCACGGCTACAACCGATCGAGCGGCGGCCTCGCGGAGTACACCGTCGTGCGCCGCCGCATGGCGCATCGCCTGCTGCCGGGGATGACGCCTGCACAGGGCGCGGTGATCGAGCCGCTCGCCATCGCCTGGCATACCGCGAATCGATGCCGGGTCGAAGCCGGGCAGACCGTGGCGATTCACGGCGCGGGACCGATCGGCATCGGTGTGTGCCTGACGCTCAAGGCGCGCGGCATCGACGTCATCATGGTCGACCCTTCGCCGCTCAGGCGCCGGGTGCTCGAGCGCCTCGGCGCACGCGCCACTCTCGATCCGGGCGATTGTGATCCGATTTCCGCCATCCGCGACTTGACTCAAGGGCGCGGGGCGCATGCATCGGTGGACGCGGCCGGGGTTCCGGCGTCGTTCAACGCCATGCTGCACGGCACGCGCGTCGACGGCAGGGCCGTGGTCGTTGCCATCCATCATCGGCCGGTGGTGATACCAGCCTTCGATCTGCTGATGCCCGAGGTGAACCTCACCGGAGTCGCCATGTCGGTGCACGCCTTTCCGAGCGTCATCGATGCGATGGCGCGCGGCTGCTATCCCCTCGATGAATGGGTGGAAACGATTCCATTTGAGAGTCTGATGGAGCAAGGCCTCGAGCGGCTGCGCCGGCAAGAGGGCTTGAAAATACTGGTCGACGTGGGATCGGTCTCGTCTATTTGACGCGAACCTCGAGCAACATCGGAACATCTGCCGCAAATAGCTCGAGCAGGGCGGCATCCAAATCCTCGCAGCGCTCGACGCACTGGGCCGAGACCCCCTGGCCCCTGGCCAGCGCGCAGAAATCCAGGTGCGGCAGCCGCACTCCGGGCAGGGTTTCGATGTGGAAGTGGGTGCCGAACTCTTCGAGCGCGCGATAGCTGCCGTTGTTGACGACGATGAAGGCCACGGGGAGCTTGAGTTCGGCGGCGCTCCACAATCCCTGAATCGAGTACATGGCGGAGCCATCGCCGAGCACGGCGATGACCTTGCGGTCCGGCCGCGCCAAAGCGACGCCGACCGAGGCGGGCAGACCATGGCCGAGACCGCCGCTGGCGCAGGTGTGAAAGGTATTGCGCTCCAGGATGGGCAGGTGATCGTGCATGGGCCCGCGGCTGCTCGGCGCCTCCTCGACGATGATGCTGCCCGCGGGACGCAGCGCGGCGATCTGCTGCATCAGGTAGCGGTCGCTCAGGCGGCCGGAGGCAAGGCGCGGCGGCCGCTCCGGGATGATCGGCGGCGCGCGAGCGGTGGCCGGCTGCACCTTGAGCAGCGCGGCGATGCCGAGTTTCAGATTCGTGACGATGGAAGTGCCGATGGGAGACCAGGCCGCCGCACCGGGGTCGTCGGTTAGCTGCAGCAGGGTGGCGTCCTCCGGAATGTGCGGACCGTGACCTTCCACGTGATAGGTGAACACCGGCGCCCCCAGCGCCAGAATGAGATCGGCGCCGCGCAGACGCGCGACGATGGCCGCCCGATCCGCGGGAAGAAAACCGGCGAACAGCGGGTGGTCCTCGGGAAAACTATTGCGCGCCGACATGGGGCTCACCCAGACCGCGGCTTGATGGCGCTCCGCCAGAGCAATCGCTTCATCCCAGGCATCGTCGCGGGCCACCGACGCGCCGACGACGATCACCGGCCGGCGCGCATGGCTCAAGCGCACGGCGGCGCGTTCCAGCAATTGCGGATCGCCCGCCATCCGCCGGCTGACCTCACGCGCGGCCAGCGGCGGGCAGGGACGGTCCCAGTCGTCCACGGGAATCGAGACGAAGGCGGGTCCGCGCGGCGGCTGCATCGCGACGTAGTAGGCGCGGGCGATGGCCGCGGGGACGTCGGCCGCGCGCGCCGGCTCGCTGCTCCATTTCACGTAGGGCTTGGGAAGCTGCGCGGCTTGTTCGGAGTACAGGAAAGGTTCGAAGGGCAGAATGGAACGCGCCTGCTGGCCCGCGGTGATCACGAGCGGCGTCTGGTTCTTGTAAGCGGTGAATATGCTGCCGAGAGCGTGGCCGACGCCGATGGCCGAGTGCAGATTGACCAGCGCGGCATCGCCGCGCGCTTGCGCGAAGCCATCGGCCGTCGCGACGACCACCGACTCCTGCAGGCCGAGCACGTAGCGGAAATCGGCGGGAAAGTCGCGGAACAGGGGCAGCTCGGTGGAACCCGGATTGCCGAAGACGGTGGTGAGCCCGAATTCGCGCAGCAGCGCATACACGGCGCCACGCACGGTCATTGCCTCGTTCAAAGGCGGATCACCACTTTGCCGAAATGAGAACCGCTTTCGAGATGACGGTACGCCGCGGGAGCATCGTCGAAATCGAATTCCCGGTCGACGACGGGCTTAAGCGCGTGTGCGAAGATGGCGGCGTTCATGCGCTCGAAATGCGCCCGCGATCCCACGTAGACGCCGTTCAAACTCCCCTGCTTGCCCAGCAGGCCGTACGGACTGCCTGCCGCGCCCACGCCGGTGAGCACGCCGATCATGGCGACTCGGCCGCCCACGGCGATGGATCCGATGGAACGCGCCAGGGTGTCAGCGCCGCCGACGTCCAAGACATGATCGACGCCGCGTCCATCGGTGAGCTTGAGCACTTCTCGGTCCCACTCAGGGTGCGTGCGGTAGTTGATGCAGCCGTCGGCGCCGAGCGCCTTCGCGCGCGCCAGTTTCTCGTCGCTCGACGAGGTCGCGATCACTTCGGCGCCGAACATCCGCGCGAATTGCAGCGCGAAGATCGAGACGCCGCCGGTGCCCTGCA
>JBARBX010000031.1:0-5900 GCA_049793535.1 Steroidobacteraceae bacterium
GTGATAGGTTTAGACGACTAAACCTATCATTTCTTGATAGGTTCATTTAACAATTCGCAGACGAAGGTGAGCGCTGCCGCACAAATTCGCCCTGCTGTCGCCCGAGCCCCACGTCGCCGGCCCGCGACATCCCGCCCGTCGCATCGCGGCCCTACCATGGAGACTGCTTAAACCATTGGGGCCGATGTGAAAATCAGATTGAGCGATTCTGCGGAAGCCACGTCCAGCGCGACCTTCGAGGCATTGGCACAGGTCATTCGCGCCTTGGCCCCGGAGGTTTGCGACGTCTCGTTCCACGATTTCGCGGCCGATGCGCTCTGGTTGAGCGAGGACTTCCTGCTGCCCGAGGATCACCAACTGGTGGAGGACTCACTGACCGGCACTGCGGAGGGCAAATCGGAAATGACTTTCGGCCCGCGCGAGGGCACGCGCTATACGGTCGCCATCCCGGTGCACGACGCGCAAGGTGCGGTGAACGGCGCGGTACGGCTCAGCATCGATTCGCAAATCGTCGATGGCCGCGCCGCCGAGTCCTTGGAATCACGGCTGGCGCCCGTGCTCACCTGTCTCGCCGCCGAGTTCGAACGGCGCGGATCGCTGCCGCCGCTGCCGCGCGAGGACAGCCAGCAATTGGCGCAGATCGAAAGCGCGCTCAACGCCGAGCGCTTCGAACTGTTCGTGCAACCGATCTGCGCGCTGCACGAGAGCGGGAGCCTGGCGCACTACGAGGTGCTGTTGCGGCTGCGCACCCCGGACGGCAGCCTGCTCGAGCCCGGCGCCTTCCTGCGTGCCGCGGCGGAGCGCCAGCTCATGCCCGCCATCGACCGCTGGGTGGTGCGCAACTTGCTGGTGTGGCTGATCAACAACCGCAAATCGTGGGCGCGCGTGCCGGCGGTGTTCTCCATCAACCTCGCGCCGCAGTCGATGACGGATGCCAACTTCGTCGGCTACGTGGAATCCTGCGTGAGCAAGAGCGGCCTGCCGCCGCAGGCGCTGTGCTTCGAGATCAAGGAACGCTTCGCCTCCTCGGGCAACATCAGCGTGGCCGAGTCCATGAAGCGGCTCGAGGCCCTGGGCTGCGGAGTGGCGCTGGATCACTTCGGCGGGCATGCGCCGTCGTACGGATACCTGCGCTCCGTGCCCGCGCACTACTTCAAGATCGAAAGCGCCCTGGTTGGCGCCGCGCCCACGGATCGCGTTGCGCGGGCGATGATCTCCGCCATCGTGCGCATGGCGGGCGATCTGGGCATTCAAACGGTGGCCGAGGCCGTGGAATTGGACGCCGAGCTCGAGGCGATGCGCTCGCTGGGCGTCGATTTCGCGCAGGGGTTTCTCCTGGGTAAACCGCACTCGCTCGCGAGCTACGACTTCGCGCCCTGCGAAGTCAACTAGCCGCGCGCCCGCTCGGGCTCACCAGTTCGGATTCGGCAGCTCGCTGAACACCTCTTTGAGCGCCAAGCCCCAGCGCTTGCGGATCATGGTGAAGTACTCGTTGTCCATGTCGATGCTGATGTGCGTGGCGAGTTTGTACTCGTCGCGCCGAACGATGGCGAGGTCGAGCGGCGGACCCACCGAGAGGTTCGATCGGATGGTCGAGTCCATGGACACGAGCGCGCACTTGGCGGCCTCGGCGAGGCTGCTCGAACGGGAGATGACCCGGTCGACGATGGGCTTGCCGTACTTGGACTCGCCGATCTGAAAGTACGGAGTGTCGGGAGAGGACTCGATGAAATTGCCGGCAGAGTAGATGTGGAACAGCCGCGGCTGCTCACCCTTGATCTGCCCCCCGAGGATGAAGGTGCCGTTGAACTCGTGCCCCAGGTCCTTCAGCGACTCGGCGTCGCGCTCGTGGATGGTACGCAAGGCCTCGCCGACCACCCGCGCGGCGTTGAACATGTTGGACGCCTGCAGCAGCGGGGTCTGACCTTCGGACCCGGCGGGGGCCTCGTACAGCAGGTTGACCACGGCCTGGCTGATGGCGAGATTGCCCGCGGACATCAGCACCAGCACCCGGTCGGGTGCGGCCTGAAAGGTTGCCATCTTGCGGAAGGTGTTGATTTGGTCGACGCCGGCGTTGGTCCTCGAATCGGACAGCATCACGAGACCGGTGTCGACCAGCAGGCCGACGCAGTAAGTCATGGCGCGAAATTCTACATGAGCCGCCGCAATCGCGCCGTCTACTGTTGCTGGCTGGCCGACTCGGCGACCAGCACGTTGGCCTGCATTTTTTCGCCGCCGCCGCCATGGCGCACGCCGCGCACCGGGGCCGCATCCAGGTAGTCGCGGCCCACCGCCAGCCGGCAGTAGGTGCGCACCGCGGGCCGCTTATGGGTCACGTCCATGCTGCGCCAGCCGATGTCCGCGCCCAGCCACACATCGACCCAGGCGTGACTGGCGGCGTCGCTGGCATCGCCGGTGTACAGGTAGCCGCTCACGTAGCGCGCCGGCATCCCGACCGCGCGCGCGCAGGCGATGAACACATGCGCATGATCCTGGCAAACGCCTTCGCCGCTCTTGAACGCCACCGAAGCGCTGTCCTGCACCTCGCTGGTGCCGGAGCGGTAGCGCACGGCGTCGAACACGGCTTCCGCCAGGGCCTGCGCCCGGTCGCGCGGGTCGGCCACGCTCTTCAGAGCCTCATGCGCGAATGCGCGCAGCTCGTCATCGGGAGCGGTGAGCTGGGTCGGTGCGAGGTACGCGAGCGGCGAGAGCGGTCCGTCGTCCTGGCGGCCCTCGGTGTCGGCGGTTTCAACCACGCCGCGCACCACGATGTGAATCTCCCGGTGCGGCTCCTCGATGGTGAGCAGATGCGTGATGTTGCCGTGAGCGTCGACTTGCTCGAGCCTGCGCCCGGGGGCGGTGATGATCCACGTGAGTGCGCGCTGGCTCACGTCGCGGCGCGGCGTCAGGTGCAGGCTTTGGACGCTGTATTTGACGGGACGTTCGTAGCGGTAGCGCGTCTCGTGCCGAATGTGCATCTGCATTCACACCTCCGCAGGGGGTAGCAAGAAATCCGACGCGATGCGGTCGCCGAGATCGCGCACCCGTGCCAGAAACTCTTCGAGAAAACGCGGCAAGCCGCCGGCCGTGATCGCCTCCATTCGCGTGAAATGCAGCATGGCATGCATTTCGCCGGCGCGCCGCTCTGTTTCCGCCGATTGCTCGTTCGAGACCGACTTCAAGTTCTGGTAAACCTCCTTGCAGCATCGCAGCAAGGAACGCGGCATGTCGTCGCGCAGGATCAGGAGCTGCGCCACCTTGAACGGCGTGATCACATCGCGATACACCCGCCGGTACACCTCGAAGGCGGAGAGCGCGCGCAGCAGCACACTCCACTCGAAGGGATCGGGCACGACCCCGGCGGCGGCGCCGGGCACGAGGTCGCTCTGGTGCGCCGTAAGAATGCGTGCGGTGCTGTCGGCGCGCTCGAGAAAAGTGCCGATGCGCGTGAAGTGAAAGGCTTCGTCACGCATCATGGTGCCAACGATGACCCCGCGAGTCAGGTGGGAGCGCTCCTTGACCCACTCGACGAAGTTGCCCGTGTCGGGCGGGACGCGGCGCGTGGCGAGCGCGCGCAGTTCCAGCCAGGTGGAATTGAGCGTTTCCCAAAGTTCCGAGGTCAACGAGCCGCGCACGGCCCGGGCGTTCTCCCGTGCGGCACGCAGGCAGCTAACGATGCTGCCGCTGTAGTCGCGATCCAGGCACACGAACTCGAACCCGGCGCCGGGTTCGATGGTCTCGCGGCGTTTGCGATAGGCTTCTTCCATATGCAGCGCCCGCATGGTGGAGCTCAAGGACTGCGCCAGGGTTGCGCCGGAGTGCGGCAGCAGCGACATCTGATAGTGCGCGTCGATCAGGCGCGCCAGGCTCTCCGCGCGCTCGATGTAGCGGGACATCCAGTACAGGTGATCGGCGGTGCGGCTCAGCATCTAAGTCTCCAGCACCCAGGTGTCCTTGGTGCCGCCGCCTTGGGAGGAATTGACGACCAGCGATCCATCGCGCAGCGCAACCCGGGTCAGGCCGCCGGGAACGATGGTCACATCGCGGCCCGACAGCACGAAGGGACGCAGGTCGATGTGGCGCGGTGCGAGCCCCTGGTCGGCGAAGGTGGGACAGGTCGAGAGCGCGAGAGTCGGCTGCGCGATGTAGCGCTCGGGAGCGGCGATGATTTGCCGGCGGAAGCGCTCGATCTCCGCCTGGGTCGCGGCGGGCCCAATGAGCATGCCGTAGCCACCGGCGCCATGCACCTCTTTGACGACCAGCTCGGGCAGGTGCGCGAGGACGTAGTCCAGGTCTTCTTTGCGGCGAAGCAGCCAGGTGTGCACGTTGGCGATGATGGGCGATTGGCCCAGATAGAAGCGGATCATCTCGGGCACGTAGGGGTAGATGGATTTGTCGTCCGCGACGCCGGTGCCGATGGCATTGGCGATGGTGATGTGCCCGGCGCGGTAGGCGGTCAGAAGGCCCGGCACTCCCAGCATGGAGTCGGGCCGAAACACCAGCGGATCCAGGAAGTCATCGTCGATGCGCCGATAGACCACATCGATGCGCTGCGGCCCCTGGGTCGTGCGCATGTACACCGCTTCGTCGCGCACAAAGAGGTCCTGGCCCTCGACCAGCTCGATGCCCATTTGCTGCGCCAGAAAGGCATGCTCGAAGTAAGCGCTGTTGTGGGCGCCCGCGGTCAACAGAACCACGGTGGGATCGGCGACCCCAGTGGGCGCGACGCTGCGCAAATTGTCGAGCAGTACCTCCGGGTAGTGATCGACCGGCGCGACGCGGTGCCCGGAGAAGAGCTCCGGGAACAGGCGCATCATCATCTTGCGGTTCTCGAGCATGTACGAGACCCCGGAGGGGACGCGCAGGTTGTCCTCGAGAACGCGAAATTCGCCGGCGTCGTCGCGCACGATGTCGATGCCGGCAATGTGCGCGTAAATGTCCCCGGGCACGTCCACGCCTTGCATCTCAGGGCGGTACTGAGAGTTGCAGAGAATCTGTTCCGCGGGAATCACACCCGCCTTCAGAATTTGCTGTTCGTGGTAGATATCGTGAATGAAGGCATTGAGCGCGCGCACCCTTTGCTTCAGCCCCTGCTCCAACCGTATCCACTCCTCGCGCGGGAGCACGCGGGGCACGATGTCGAAGGGGATGAGACGCTCCGCGCCTTCCTCCTGACCGTATACGGCGAAGGTGATGCCGACCCGGTGGAATAGGGCGTCCGCCTCGGCGCGCTTCTGCGCCAGGCGTTCCTCCGGCTGGTCGCGAAACCACTGGGCATAGCGCAGGTAGTGCGATCGGGACGTGCGCTCGCCCAAGTACATTTCGTCATACGGCTGATTGGCCAAAAATCCCCCTCGTCCGGATAGAGCGAATTCCATGCCATCGGGGTGATGAGAACAATCATGTACTTAGCGCCGCGGCGCCGCAATCGGGCACCAACAGAAGGCGCGTCGCCGTCCACCGGGGCATCTTTGGTGCGTCGCGCGCTTGGCTAAGCGCGACGTGGCGCCCTTGGCGGTGGACCCCGCAGGGGGGTGGTATCGCGCTAGGGCTCCAACTCCCGAGCCAGTGCCAACGCCGCGGGGATGCAGCGATCGCCTGCAAATCGAGCCGAGAAGTCGGCCAGCAGGGCCCGCGCCACTTGCGGCTTCCCGGCGCCGGCGGCAGCGAAGCGCGCAATCTGCAACGTGGCCAGCGCGGACTTAGGCCGAAAGCCGGGATCCTCGGCCAAGCGCGCCGCCACCACATCGAGCGCCTCGCCGTTGCGCTTGAGCGCCAGCAACCGATCGACATACTCCTCGGTGAGGCGCGTGATGTAGCGCGGATCGCCCAAGACGACGACCCGGCCGCACAGCCAGCGGTAATCCTCCGGGGCATGGCCGCGGGAGGAGAGCCAGGTC